>JAGPCN010000205.1 GCA_018058035.1 Fuscovulum sp. | reverse complement strand
CGCGCGAGCCGCACCCGGCCTTTGCGCCCGACCAGGGCTTTGCCGACCTGCGCGGGGTGATGGCGGCGCTGTCGCCGCGGCAGGCGGAACTGGCGGCCACGGCGCGGGCGCTGGCGGAATGGCACCGCAGCCACGGCTTCTGCGCCGCCTGCGGGGCGCAAAGCGCAATGACGCAGGGCGGCTGGCAGCGCGCCTGCCCGGCCTGCGCCGTGCCGCATTTCCCGCGCACCGATCCGGTGGTGATCATGCTGGTGACGCGGGGCAACCGGGTGCTGCTGGGCCGCAGCCCTGGCTGGCCCGAGGGGATGTATTCGCTGCTGGCCGGGTTCATCGAGCCCGGCGAGACGGTCGAGGCCGCCGTCCGCCGCGAGGTGGCCGAGGAGACCGGCGTGCCCCTTGGCGCGGTGGGTTACCTGGCCAGCCAGCCCTGGCCGTTTCCGGCCAACCTGATGCTGGGCTGCCGGGCCGAGGCGCTGGACGACCGCATCACCCTGGACCCGGCCGAGCTGGAGGATGCGCTCTGGGTCAGCCGCGAGGACATGGTGTTGGCCTTTGCCGGCCAGCATCCGCGCCTGCGCCCGTCGCGGCGCGGCAGCATCGCGCAGTTTATCTTGAGCGCATGGCTTGCCGATCGGCTGGATTGAGACGACATTGGCGGCAGGCGGGCGCAGACCCGTGCCCTACGCCCCGGGCGGGCAAGACACGGCAAGACGAGGACAGGCATGAAACAGACCACCCGGCAGGACGTCGAGGCCCCGCTCGACTTCGTCTACCAGCGCCTGACCGATTTCGACCATTTCGAACGCATGGCGATGCGCCGTGGCGCCGAGCTTGAGCGGACCGACCGGCTGAAGACGCCAGGGGTGGGCATGGCCTGGCGGCTGCGCTTTACCTATCGCAACAAACCGCGCAGCCTGCTGGTACGCTTTGCCGATGCCGAGACGGGCTCGCATCTGGGCTGGTCCTTCGACAGCCCCTCGATCGAGGGCACGGTGCGCGCCGACATGATGTCGCTGGCGCCGCGGCGCACGCGGATGACGCTGGCGGTCGAGGTGCGGCCCAAGACGCTGGCCGCGCGGCTGGTGCTGCAGTCGATGAAGCTGGCGCGCGGCCGTCTGCAACGCCGCTTCGACGTGCTGGGCGGCCAGTTGGCCAACATGATCGAGGAACAGTACCGCGCTGCCGCCCGCGCCTGAGCGCGTTTCCCGTCGCGCCTAGCCGCGCTTGCGGTCGGCCGGGTAGACGCCCAGGATCGTCACATGGGTGGTGAAGAACCGCAGTTCCTCCAGCGCCAGCGCCACCGCCGGGTCTTCGGGGTGGCCCTCGATGTCGGCGTAAAATTCGGTCGCGGTAAAGCTGCCGCCGACCATGTAGCTTTCCAGCTTGGTCATGTTGACGCCGTTGGTGGCGAACCCGCCCAGGGCCTTGTACAGCGCCGCCGGGATGTTGCGGACGCGGAAGGTGAAGGTGGTCACCATGTCGTCGGCGCGGCGGCTGTGGTCGGCCTCGCGCGACATCACCAGAAAGCGGGTGGTGTTGTTCTTGTGGTCCTCGATGTGGCGGGCCAGCACGTCCAGGCCATAGATCTCGGCGGCCAGTTCGCTGGCCAGCGCGGCGCGGCTGCGGTCGCCGGCCTCGGCCACCTCGCGCGCGGCCCGCGCGTTGTCGCTGCTGACGCGGCCCTTGATGCCGTGGCTTTTCAGGAAGGCCGCGCATTGCGGCAGGATGACCACATGGCCATGCGCCTCGGTCACGTCCTCGACCCGGGCGCCGCGGACGCCCAGCAGGTTGACGTGGACGCGCACGAAGGCCTCGTCCACGATGTGCAGCCCGGCTTTCGGCAACAGCGAATGCACGTCGGCCACCCGGCCGTAGGTGCTGTTTTCCACCGCCAGCATGCCCAGGTCGACCTCGCCCGAGCGGGTCATCTCGACCACGTCCTCGAAGGTCTGGCAGGGCACGACCTGAAACCCCGGCCGTGCCTGCTGGCAGGCCTGGTGCGAATAGGCGCCCGGTTCCCCCTGAAAGGCGATGCGTCCTGCCATGCCTCGTATCCCCCCGTGTCCCCTGTGCCCGTTGCGGCCCGCGCCCCGGGAAAGGGGCAATCGGTCGCGCGTCTACACCTTGCGTCCACCCGTGGGAAGCGGGTAGAAGCGCGCGCAGACGGCGACCAAGGGATGCGCGCGACATGTTCGACACGATGACGATGACCAAGGCGGTGGCGGGCGTCTGCGGCGCTCTGCTGGTGTTCCTGCTGGGGAACTGGGCTGCGACCGGCCTCTATGCCATGGGTGCCGGCGGCCACGGCGGTGCCGAGGGCGAACTGACCCAGGCTTACACGATCGACACCGGCGATGCCGGCGCCGCCGCCGAAGAGGCCGCTCCGGCCGAAACGGTGGACGTGGCCGCCCTGCTGGCCGCGGCCGATGTGGCGGCGGGCGAAAAGGTGTTTGGCAAGTGCAAGTCGTGCCACAAGATCGACGGCGGCAAGGCCACCGGCCCGCATCTGGATGGCGTGGTCAACCGGGCCAAGGCCTCGGTCGCGGACTTTGGCTATTCCGAGGTGCTGAAAGGCATGGCCGCCGACAGCTGGACGCCCGAGAACCTGTTCGCCTTCCTTGCCGACCCCAAGGGTTATGCGCCGGGCACCAAGATGTCCTTCGCGGGCCTGCCCAAGCCGGAAGACCGGGCGAACGTGATCGCCTATCTGTCGACGCTGAACTGACAGGGTGGCCTGCGGGCCGCACCGGACCGGATGATGGGCCGTCCCCCCGCGGGGCGGCCCTTTCGTATGCAATCACAGCTTCGCGCGGGGCGCTTTCGCGCCTTGGCCCTTGGCAAGCCGCGCACTAGCATGATGAATGGCAGGCGAAACGGCAGCAGGAGGCAGGCATGGCAGGGGCAAGGGCTGGGGCGGCGGCAGGGCAGGCGGTGCTGGACCGGTCGGGTCTGTGGGCCACGGGCGCGCTGATCTGCGGGCTGGCGCTGGTCGTGGCATCCGCCGCGCGGGCCGAGGAAAAGGTGATCGTGTCGCACGGCATCTCGACCTTTGGCGATCTTAAGCTGCCGGCCGCTTTTGCCCATCTTCCCTACGTCAATCCCGATGCGCCGAAGGGCGGCGAGATCTCCGAAAGCGCCTTTGGCGGCTTTGACTCGATGAACCCCTTTACCGTCAAGGGCCGCGCCGCCGTCGGATCGTCGATCATGCTGGAATCGATCCTGACCGGCACCGCGGACGAGATCGGCGCCAGCTACTGCCTGCTGTGCAGCACCATGGAATACCCCGAGGACCGGTCCTGGGTGATCTTCAACCTGCGCCCCGAGGCGCGGTTTTCCGACGGCACGCCGCTGACCGCCGAGGACGTGCTGTTCAGCTTCGAGACCTTCCGCACCAAGGGCCTGACCGATTTCCGCACCGTGTTCAACGAATACGTCAAGGCGGCCGAGGTGCTGGACCCGCACCGCATCAAGTTCACCTTCAACGACGGCGTCGCCACCCGCGACCTGCCGGAATCGGTGGGCGGCCTGCCGATCTTTTCCAAGGCGCACTACGAGGCGAACAAGCTGGACCTGGCCGAGGGCTCGCTGATCCCCTACCTGGGCTCGGGCGCCTATGTTCCGGAAAAGATCGACCCCGGCAAGACGGTGACCTACCGCCGCGATCCCGACCACTGGGGCCAGGACCTGCCGATCAGCAAGGGGCAGAACAATTTCGACCTGATCCGGTTCGAATATTTCGCCGACCCTTCGGCCGCCTTCGAGGCGTTCAAGGGCGGGGTCTATACCTTCCGCGTCGAAAGCTCGTCCAAGCAATGGGCGACCGGCTACGATTTCCCGGCCATCGCCGATGGCACGATCCGCAAGGAAACCCTGGCCTCCGGCGCCAAGGGCACCGGCCAGGCCTTTGTCTTCAACCTGCGGCGCGAGATATGGCAGGACCCGAAGCTGCGCGAGGCGATCCGGCTGATGTTCAACTTCGAATGGTCGAACCAGACGCTGTTCTACGGGTTGTATGACCGGATCAACGCGGTCTGGGAGAACACCGACATGGCCGCGACCGGCACGCCCACGCCGGAAGAGGCCGCGCTGCTGCAGCCGCTGGTCGACGAGGGGCTGCTGCCTGCCGCGATCCTGACCGATCCGGCGGTGATGGCGCCGACCTCCAGCCCCGACCGCCAGCTGGATCGCAAGAACCTGCGCGCGGCCTCGGCGCTGTTGGACGAGGCGGGCTGGGCCGCGGGCGACGACGGCAAGCGCCGCAACGCCAAGGGCGAGGTGCTGACGCTGGAAATCCTGAACGACAACCCGCAGTTTGACCGGGTGATCGCACCCTTTGTCGAGAACCTTATCGCGCTTGGCATCGACGCCCGGCTGGAAAACGTCGACCAGGCCCAGTTCGAGGTGCGCATCCGCAACCCGAACTACGACTTCGACATGATCACCGACAATGCGCTGTCGTCCTATCTGCCGGGCACCGAGCTGAAGCAGTACTACGGGTCCGACACCGCCGATGTCTCGGTCTTCAACATCATGGGGCTGAAGTCGCCCGCGGTGGACCGGCTGATCAACACCATCATCGACGCCAAGTCGCGCGAAGAGCTGGCGCATTCGGTGCGCGCGCTGGACCGGGTGCTGCGGTCGATCGGCTTCTGGGTGCCGCAATGGTACAAGGCCAGCCACTGGGTCGCCTATTACGACATGTACGACCACCCCGAGACGCTGCCGCCCTATGCTCTGGGCGAGACCTCGTTCTGGTGGTACAACGCCGAAAAAGGCGACGCCCTGAAGGCCAGGGGCGTGCTGAAATAACGAAACGGCAAGGCGGGCAGGGCAGTTGGGCGCCTATATCCTGAGACGGCTTCTGCTGGTCATCCCGACCTTGCTCGGGGTGATGGTGATCAACTTTGCGCTGACCCAGTTCGTGCCGGGCGGCCCGATCGAACAGGTCGCCGCCCAGCTTGAGGGCGAGGGCGACGCGCTGCAATCGCTGGCCGGCGGCGGCGATGCCTTGCAGGGCGAGGATGCGGCCGGGGCGGGCGACCAGGGCTATGTCGGCGCCCGTGGCCTGCCACCCGAATTCCTGGCCGAGCTTGAGGTCGAATTCGGCTTTGCCCGCTTTGTCTGCACCGACGCCTACACCGGCCCCGACGAGCCGCGGGTGATGGCCGTATCGCCCGACTGCACCAAGGAACAGATCCCCGCGGTCGAACGCTTTTTCATCATGATGGGCAAGTATCTGCGCTTTGACTTTGGCGAAAGCTACTTCCGCTCGATCTCGGTCGTGGACCTGATCCTGGAAAAGATGCCGGTCTCGATCACGCTGGGGCTGTGGTCGACCGTCATCGCCTATCTGGTGTCGATCCCGCTGGGCATCCGCAAGGCGGTGCGCGACGGCAGCCGGTTCGACACCTGGACCTCGGCCATCGTCATCGCGGCCTATTCCATCCCCAGCTTCCTGTTCGCGCTGATGCTGATGGTGGTCTTTGCCGGCGGATCGTATTTCCAGTGGTTCCCGCTGCGTGGCCTGACCTCGGACAACTTCGACCAGCTGTCGCTGCCGGGCAAGGTGGTCGACTACCTGTGGCATATCGCGCTGCCGGTCACGGCGCAGCTGATCTCGGCCTTTGCCACGCTGACGCTGCTGACCAAGAACAGCTTCCTGGACGAGATCAAGAAGCAGTATGTGATGACCGCCCGCGCCAAGGGCCTGTCGGAATCGCGGGTGCTGTATGGCCACGTCTTCCGCAACGCGATGATGATCGTGATCGCGGGCTTTCCGGGGCTGTTCCTGGGCGTGTTCTTCGGCTCGTCGCTGCTGATCGAGAACATCTTCTCGCTGGACGGGCTGGGGCAGTTGGGCTTCAAGTCGGCGGTCGAGCGGGATTATCCGGTGATGTTCGGCACGCTCTTTGCCTTTGGCCTGATCGGGCTGGTGGTCGGCATCCTGTCCGACCTGATGTATGTCTTCGTCGATCCGCGGATCGACTTTGACAAGCGGGCGGGGTGACGCCATGGCGCTTTCGCCCCTGAACCAGCGCCGCTGGCGCAACTTCAAGGCCAACCGCCGCGCGCTGTGGTCTCTGGGCCTGATGGCCGTGCTGTACGGCCTGTCGCTGATGGCCGAGCTGCTGGCCAACGACCGGCCGCTCTTGGTGAAATACCAGGGCGACTACTACGCGCCCTTCCTGTCGTTCCACAGCGAGCAGACCTTTGGCGGCGACCTGCGGACCGAGGCGAACTATACCCTGACCGACGTGCAGTGCCTGATCGTGTCGGGCGGGCGCGAGGAATGCTGGGACGACCCCGATGGCCTTCTGGCCGAGGCGCAGACCAAGGGCACCGTCCTGGGCGATCCGGTCGATACCGGCTGGATCCTCTGGGCGCCCATTCCCTACAGCTACACCACCATCGTCAACACCGGCGGCGTCGCGCCGTCGGGGCCTTCGGCGCAGAACTGGCTGGGCACCGACGACGCCAGCCGCGACGTGCTGGCGCGGGTGATCTACGGCTTCCGCCTGTCGGTGACCTTCGCGCTGGTGGTCACCGCGCTGACCTCGGTCATCGGGATCGCGGCGGGGGCGGTGCAGGGCTATTTCGGCGGCCTCACCGACCTGATCTTTCAGCGCGTGATCGAGCTTTGGGGCTCGGTGCCGTCGCTTTACGTCATCATCATCCTGTCGGCGGTGTTCACGCGGTCGGTGACGCTGATGATCGTGCTGATGGTGCTGTTCGGTTGGACCGGCCTTGTCGGCGTGGTCCGGGCCGAGTTCCTGCGCGCTCGCAACTTCGAATATGTCCGCGCCGCCAAGGCCCTGGGGGTGGGTGACGGCCGCATCATGCTGCGCCATGTGCTGCCGAACGCCATGGTTGCCACGCTGACCATGCTGCCCTTCATCATCACCGGCACCATCGGCGCGCTGGCCTCGCTGGATTACCTGGGCTTCGGCCTGCCGGCCTCGGCGCCCTCGCTGGGGCAGCTGGCGCGGCAGGCGCAGCAGAACCTGCAGGTGCCCTCGCTGGCCTTCGTGGCCTTCTTTACCTATGCCACGATGCTGACCCTGCTGATCTTCATCTTCGAAGGCGTGCGCGATGCCTTCGACCCGCGGAAGACCTTTCGATGAGCCTGCTTTCCGTCGCGGACCTGACCGTTTCCTTTGCCCAGGACGGCCGCCGGATCGAGGCGGTGCGCGGCGTGTCGTTCCATGTCGACCGCGGCGAAACGGTCGCCCTGGTCGGCGAATCCGGTTCGGGCAAGTCGGTGACGGCGCTGTCCACCGTGGGCCTTCTGTCCGACAATGCCACCGTCCGCGGGTCGGTCACCTGGAACGGCCAGCAGATCGCCGGCCTGCCCGAGCGCGATCTGCGCCGCATCCGCGGCAACGACATCAGCTTCATCTTCCAGGAGCCGATGACCAGCCTGAACCCGCTGCACACGATCGAGCGCCAGATCGGCGAAAGCCTGGCGCTGCACCAGGGGCTGACCGGCGATGCCGCCCGCGCCCGCATCCTGGACCTCTTGGCCAAGGTCGGCATCCGCGACGCCGAAAGCCGCCTGTCGGCCTTTCCGCACCAGCTGTCGGGCGGCCAGCGCCAGCGCGTGATGATCGCCATGGCGCTGGCCAACGGCCCCGACCTGTTGATCGCCGACGAACCCACCACCGCGCTGGATGTGACGATCCAGGCCCAGATCCTGGACCTTCTGGCCGATCTGAAGCGGGCCGAGGGCCTGGCGCTGCTGTTCATCACCCATGACCTGAACATCGTCCGCCGCATCGCCGACCGCGTCTGCGTGATGCAGGGCGGCCAGATCGTCGAACAGGGGCCGACGGCGGCGCTTTTTGCCAACCCGCAGCACCCCTATACCCGCAAGCTCCTGGCCGCCGAACCCGCGGGCCGGCCCGACCCGGTGCCCGAAGCGGCGCCCGAGGTGGTGTCCTGCGACGGGCTGCGGGTCTGGTTCCCGATCCCGCGCGGGCTGATGAAGCGTACGGTGGGCCACGTCAAGGCGGTGGACGATGCCACCCTGACGGTGAGCGCG
>JAGPCN010000204.1 GCA_018058035.1 Fuscovulum sp. | reverse complement strand
GCCCAGGTCGTGGCTGATGAACAGGTAGGTCAGGCCCAAGCGGCTGCGCAGGTCGGCCAGAAGCGCAATGATCTGCGCCTGGATCGAGACGTCCAGGCTGGCGGTCGGTTCGTCCAGCACAACGAAATCGGGATGCAGCGCCAGGGCGCGGGCAATGCCGACGCGCTGGCGCTGGCCGCCTGACAGCTGGTGCGGGTGGCTGTCGGCCAGCGCCTCGGGCAGGCCGACCTGGGCCAGCAGGGCCGGCAGGGTGCCGGGCGGCAGCGGCTGGCCCTGGATGACGAAGGGTTCGGCCAGCACCTGCGCCACGGTGTGGCGCGGGTCGAGGCTGGAGTAGGGATCCTGGAACACCATCGCCATCCGCCGCCGCAGCCGGCGCAGGGCCGAGGGCGGCAGGGCGGTGATCTCGGTGCCGTCAAAGGTGACGGTGCCCGAGGTCGGCTCGATCAGCCGCAAGACCAGCCGGGCCAGGGTGGACTTGCCGCAGCCGCTTTCGCCGACGACGCCCAAGGCTTCGCCGCGGCCCACGGTCAGCGACACCTCGCGCACGGCCAGCATGGCGCGCGGCCGCGACATGAGGCCCCCGCCGGTCTGGAAGCGGCGGGTCAGGCGGTCGATCCGGATCAGCGGGTCGGTCATGCGGCGCCCCCTGCGTGGTGGCAGGCCACGGTGCCGGCGCCCCGCGGCTCCGGCGTGGGCACCGTGCGGCGGCACAGGTCGCTGGCGCGCGGGCAGCGCGGGTGGAACCGGCAGCCGGGCGGCATCGCCAGGGCCGAGGGCACCGCGCCGGGGATGCCGCGCAGGGTGCCGCGTGCCATGCCGTCCTGCGGGATGCAGCCGATCAGTGCGGCGGTATAGGGATGCGCGGGGGCGGCGAAAATGCCGGCGACCGGGCCTTCTTCGGCCAGCCGCCCGGCGTACAGCACGGCCACCCGGTCGCAGACCTGCGCCACGACGCCCATGTCATGGGTGATCAGCAACAGCGCCACGCCCCGGTCGCGCACCAGCGCGCCGAGGATCTGGATGATCTGCGCCTGCACGGTCACATCCAGCGCGGTGGTGGGCTCATCCGCGACGATCAGGTCCGGCTCGCCGGCCAGCGCCATGGCGATGACGATGCGCTGCTTCATCCCGCCCGACAGCTGGTGCGGCCAGGCCTGCGCGACGGCGGCGGGTTCGGGGATGCGCAACTGGGTCAGCAGGTCCAGCGTGCGCGCCCGCGCGGCCTTGCGGTCCAGCCCCAGATGCAGCCGCGACACCACATCCACCTGGTCTCCGATCCTTTGCACCGGGTCCAGCGCCGTCATCGGGTTCTGGGTGACAAAGCCGATCCGTCGCCCGCGCAGGGCACGGCGCTGCGTGTCGGTCATCGCGCCCATGTCCTGCCCGTCGAACCGCACCGTGCCGCTGGTGACACGTCCGCCGATCAGCGGCAGAAGGCCCATCGCCGCCATCGCCGTCAGCGACTTGCCCGAGCCGCTTTCACCGACCAGGCCGACGATCTGGCCGCGGTCCACCCGCAGCGAGATGCCGTCCAACAGCGCGGCGGTGCCGATCGACACGCTGACCGCGGACAGGTCCAGAAGGGCCGTCATGCCCCCCTCCGCAGCTTTTGCCGGATGTCCAGCGCGGCGATCAGCGCATCGCCGTAAAGGTTGATCGCGACGACGGTGATCGCCACGGCCAGGCCGGGATAGATGATGATCCAGGGCGCCTTGAACACCAGCGCCGAGCCGGCCGACATCATGCCGCCCCAACTGGGAACCGGCGGCTGCGCGCCAAGGCCGAAGAAGCCCAGCGTCGCCTCAAGGATGATGGCATCGCCCGTGGCCAGCATGGCCGACACCAGCACCGGGGCCAGCGCGTTCGGGATGAGGTGGCGGAAGAGGATATGCGCATCGGTCGCGCCCAGGGACCGGGCGGCCTCGATAAAGGTCTCTCCCTTTAGCGTCAGGATCTGGGCGCGCGTCAGCCGGGTGAACTGCGCCAGGTAGGCGACCGAGATGGCGATCATCGTGCCGGTGGTGCCGGGGCCGATGATGGCGACCAGGATCAGCGCGATCAGGATTTCGGGGAATGACCAGGTCAGGTCGACGACCACGGTGACGATGCGGTCCAGCCAGCCGCCGAACCAGGCGGCGGCGGCCCCCAGCACCATGCCGCAAAGGACCGAAAGGGCGATGGCCGTGGCGCTGACCGACAGCGAGGTGCGCGCGCCGTGGATCAGCCGGGTCAACAGGTCGCGGCCGAATTCGTCGGTGCCCAGCCAATGCGCGGCGGACGCGGGTTGGTAGGCATTGGGCAGGTCCTGCACGTCATAGGCATAGGGCGACAGGACCGGCGCCAGGATCGCGGCGGCAATGACCAGCGCCAGCCACAGGCCCGCCAGCGCGCCTTGCGGGCGCTTCAGGGCGCGGAGCGGCGCGATCATGCCAGCGCCGCCCTGACGCGCGGGTCCATCGCGGCCTGCAGGAGGTCGCCCAGCAGCGTGCCCAGCATCACCGCCATGGCCAGCATCAGAAGGCAGGCCTGCACCACCGGATAATCGTGCTGAGACAGGGACTTGATCAGCAGGGTGCCCAGGCCGGGGCGGGCAAAGACCACCTCGACCGTGACCGCCCCGCCCAGGATCCAGCCGATCCGCAGCGCCAGGATCGTCACCACCGGGATCAGCGCGTGGCGCAGGACGTGGCGCAGCTGGATGCGCCGGGGCGACAGGCCCTTGGCGTGAAGCAACGTCACGAAATCGCGGCCCGCGGCCTCGATCATCGAGACGCGGGTGATCCGCGCGACAAGGGCAGTGCCGCCCAGGCCGATGGTCAGCACCGGCAGCACCAGCGATTCCCACCCCCGCGCGCCCGAAACCGGGAACCAGCCCAGCCAGACCGAAAAGACCAGCATCAGGATCAGCCCCAGCCAGAAGCTGGGCATGGTCGATCCCGCCAGCACGCCCCCCATGATCAGGCGGTCCGGCCAGCGGTCGCGGTTCAGCGCCGCCACCACCCCCAGCCCCACGCCCGCCACGGTGGAAAACAGCAGTGCAAACCCGCCCAGCCGCAGCGAATGCGGCAGGGCCTGCGCGATCAGGTCGGCGACCGGGCGACGGGCCACGATGGCGGTGCCAAGGTCGCCTTGCAGCACGCGGCCCAGCCAGCGGCCGTATTGCACCGGCAGGGGCCGGTCCAGGCCATAGCGCACCTCCATCTCGGCCCGGGCGGTCGGCGACGACCCGGGCTTCAGGAGGTTGTCGATCGGGTCGCCGGGGATGAAATGCAGGATCGAGAAGATCACCACCGAGACGGCCAGGAACACCGGCACCAGCATCAGCACCCGCTTGATCAGGTAAGACAGCATGCCGGTGTTCCCGCTTGTCTCGGCTTACTCCTTCACTTCCAGGTCCAGGAAGGCCGAGGCGCCGAAGGCCGAAGAGTCGATCTTTTCCGGCAGGGCGATGCGGTCCTTGTTGTAGGCATAGGCCTGCACCGGCTGGTAGATCGGCGCCATCGGGAATTGGGTCAGGACGTATTCGTGATAGGCGGTGAAGGCCGCGATCCGTTCGTCCATGTTCTTCGCCCCCGTCATCGCCGCGGCGCGCAGTTCCTCGGCCTTGGGGTCGTTGAACATCGACACGTTCGGGTATCCCAGCCGGTCGCCGCCAAAGAGCCAGTCGACGATGTCGGCGTTGTCCCAGTTGTAGGACCGCACCGCCAGCTGCTGCTCGCCGGTCTTGTACTGGTCGCGGATCATCGAGCTGTCGAAGGTGGTGATCTCGGCCTCGATACCCACGGCCTTCAGTTGCGCCTGCACGACCTCGGTCAGGCGGCGGAAGATGCTGTCGCTTTGGGTCCAGAGCGTGACCTTCAGCGGCTGGCCATCCTTGGTCCGCACGCCATCCGGCCCCATCGCCCAGCCGGCTTCGTCCAGCGCGGCATTGGCGCGGTCGGGGTCATACTTGATCTTCGCGCCGTCCGAGACGTTCGCCTCCGGCAGGGCCGAGATCAGGAAGGTGTTGGCCACCGCGCCGACGCCGCCGAAGACCGAGGCCAGGATTTCCTCCTGGTTGATCGCCTTGGCCGCCGCCTCGCGCACCTTGATGTCGTCGAAGGGCGCCTTGGTGACGTTGATCGGCATGTACCAGACGTCCTGGCCCGGCATGGTCAGGATGGCCAGGTTGGCCTCTTTCTGGATCTCGCCCATCAGGTCGGCGGGCACCGACAGCAGGAAGTCGACGCCGCCGGTCTTCAGTTCCAGGAAGGCGGTCGAATCCTCGGGGATTTCGCGGAAGGTCAGGCGTTCGACCTTGGCCGGGCCGGCGTTCGCCGCCACGGCGGGGCCCCAGGTGTAGTCGTCATTGCGCACCAGCACGGTTTCCTGGCCGATGGCAAAGCTTTCCAGCTTGAAGGGGCCGGTGCCATAGACCTCGGTCACGCCGTAGTTGTCGCCAAGGGCGACAAAGGACTTCGGTTCCACCACGCCCATGAAGGTCGAGGACAGGTTGTACAGCAGGTTCGGCTCGGGGCGCGCCATCACGAACTTGACGGTGTGGTCATCGACCACCTCGACCGAGGCGATGGCCTCGGCCATGTAGGCGTTCTCGCCCTCGGTGGTCTTGAACAGTTCCACCCAGGCCTTGACGGCCTCGGCGTTGAAGGGTTCGCCGTTGTGGAAGGTCACGCCCTGCTTCAGCTTGAAGGTCCAGGCCATGCCGTCGGGCGCCTCTTCCCAGCTTTCCGCCAGCCACGGATGATACGACAGGTCCGCCGCCTGGCTGACCAGCCGGTCGAACAGCAGCCCGGTGGCCGTGTTCAGCATCGTGGCGGTGATCGGGTTGTAGGTGGGGGCGCCCACCTCGTTCGTGGCCATCACGAAGACGGCCTCTTGCGCCAGCGCGGCTTGCGCGGCGATCAGGGCGGCCAGGCTGACGCTGGCCGAAAGCAGGGTCTTGCGGAAGGGGAAGGTCATGGTGTCCTCGCTGGTGGATGGGTCAGGGTCTGCCCGGGTTGCGCCCCGGGGCGGTATGTCCGATGAAATCGCCGTAAAGTGCCGAGACGCGGGCCATGCGGTCCTCGACCTCGGCGCCGAGGTCGTTGAAGACGCCGTTGACCAGCAGCCCGATCAGCGACGACATCGCGCTGGTGGTGTCCCAGAAATGGTTCAGGTCGGTGGGCACGGCGAAAAGCTCGGTCGCCACGCCCGGCGCCCAGTCGCAATAGGGATCGGTGATCAGCGTGACCGGAATGCCCTCGTCGCGCGCGGCATGCGCCAGGTCGCGGGTCAGGCGCGAATAGCGGCGGCCGTCGATCAGGACCAGGGTGGTTTCCTCGGGGTCCGACAGCAGCACTTCGGCGAAATGCCCGCCCGAGACATCGGCCAGATGCACCCCGGCGCGCAGGTATTGCAGGTTGTGCACCAGTTCCGCCGCATGGCCCCGTTCGGTCTGGAACCCCGCCACCCAGACCGCGCGGCGCCGCGCCAACCGCTGCACGGCGGCCGCAAAAGGGGCCGTCGCGGCCAGTTCGTAGACCGTCACCAGCGCGGCGATCTCGCGTTCCAGCGCGTGGGCCAGTTCGGCGTTGCCCTGCCGGCTGCGGCGGTGGAAATCCTTCAGCCGGTCGCCGATCAGCCAGGCCTTTTCGCCCAGGTCGACCTGCAGGCTGGATTTCAGGTCCTTGAGGTGGCGATAGCCGATCGACCGGCAGAACCGCCCGACCGAGGCCTCTGACATCCCCACCTTGGCCGCCACGCTGGCCGCCGTCTCGAAGGGCAGCGACGACAGGTTCGCCATCAGGTAATGCGCCAGCGCGCGTTCGCCCGGCGTGCCGGTTTCCGCCGCCTGGCCCAGCCGGTGCCGCAGGTCGCCGGGCGGGGCATCGCCCGCCTCTGCTGGTCCCGCAAGATCGGCCTGATCCATCGGCGCATCCCTTGTTGCCGGGGAAGCGTGTCAGGAATCTTTCATTCGGTCAACGATGCAAGTAAACTGAAATCCGCCAGACCAGACCGGAGGACCGCGATGCCTGATCCCGCGCCGACCCGTGCGCCCTTGCGCATCGACGGGGCCACCCTGCGGCTGGTGCGCCTGCCGCTGGTCACGCCCTTTACCATCGCGACCGGCACGATGACGGAAAAGGTGTTTCCGCTGCTGACCTTGCGGGCCGGGGGGCTGGAGGGCTACGCCGAGGGCGTGATGGACCCGCTGCCCGACTACCTTGAGGAAACCGTGGCGGGCGCGATGGACCTTCTGGAAAAGGTGCTGCTGCCGCAGGTGCTGGGCCAGGCCTTCGCCCACCCCGAATCGCTGGCCCGCCTGTTGGCCCCCTGGCGGGCCAACCACATGGCCAAGGCCACGGTGGAAATGGCGTTCTGGGACCTCTGGGCCAAGTCGCTGGACCTGCCGTTGCAGACCGTTCTGGGCGGCGAGGGGGAGGCCATCGACGTCGGCGTGTCGCTGGGCATCGGCCCGGTCGCCGGCACGCTGGAGCGCGTGGCCGCGCATCTGGCGCAGGGCTACAAGCGGATCAAGCTGAAGGTAAAACCGGGGCACGACCTTGGCCTTCTGTCGGCCGTCCGCAAGGAGTTCCCCGAGGCGCACCTGACGGTGGACGCCAACTGCTGCTACACGCTGGCCGACAGCGACCTGATCCGCCGCATGGACGATTTCGCACTGGACTACATCGAACAGCCGCTGGCCTGGGATGACATCCACGACCACGCCACGCTGCAAACCCGCATCCGCACGCCCCTGTGCCTGGACGAATGCATCCGCACGGTGGACCACGCCCGCAAGGCGCTGCAGACCGATGCCGCGCGGGTGATCAACATCAAGGTCGGCCGGGTGGGCGGCCATGCGGCGGCGCGCCAGATCCACGACCTGTGCCAGGCCTGGCAGGTGCCGGTCTGGTGCGGCGGCATGCTGGAATCCGGCATCGGCCGGGCGCACAACATCCACCTGTCGACCCTGCCGGGCTTTACCAAGCCGGGCGACACCTCGTCGGCCAGCCGCTATTTCACCCGCGACATCGTCGAGCAAAGGTTGGAAACCGTGGGCGGCCGGATGCCGGTGCCGCCGGGTGCGGGCATCGGGGTGACGCTGGACCTTGACTACCTTGCCACCGCCACCCTGTCGTCGCAGGAATTCCGCGCATGACCGACGTCACCTTCCGCGACCTCTCGGGCATGGCCGAATTCCGCCTGGCCGAAGACCTGCAACGCCAGGTCTGGGGCGAAGGCGACCTGCCCGATCCGGCCGACCTGATGATGGTGATCCAGGCAGAGGGCGGGCTGGTCGGCGGCGCTTTTGTCGAAGGCCGGCTGGTCGGCTACATCTTCGGCTTTCCCACCCGCGACCCGCAGGTGCAGCACTCGCACCGGCTGGCGGTGCATGAATCCGCCCGTGGCCTGGGCCTGGGCGTGCGGCTGAAGCTTTATCAGCGCGACTGGTGCCTGGCGCGCGGCATTGCCCATGTCCGCTGGACCTTTGACCCGCTGCGCGCGGTCAACGCCACGTTGAACATCCACCGGCTGGGCGCCACGTCGCAGACCTATCTGCCAGATTATTATGGCGAGATGGCGGGCATCAACCAGGGCCTGGCCTCGGACCGGCTGCTGGTCGACTGGGATCTGGCCTCGCCCGTGGTGGCGGCTTTGGCCGGCGGCCGCCCGCGCCCGGTGCAGGCGCTGACCCCGGTGCCGCTGC
This sequence comes from Fuscovulum sp., assembly GCA_018058035.1. Classification (GTDB taxonomy): domain Bacteria; phylum Pseudomonadota; class Alphaproteobacteria; order Rhodobacterales; family Rhodobacteraceae; genus Pseudogemmobacter. The sequence goes on along the minus strand of JAGPCN010000204.1, from coordinate 378 downwards.
CGCTGCCCGACGACATCGAAACGCTGGCCCAGGCCGACCTTGCGGCCGCGGCCGCGCTGCGGTTGCAGCTGCGCGCTCTGTTGCAGCGGGCCTTTGCCGAGGGCCGCCGCATCGCCGATTTCGACCGCAGCGCGCGGGTTTACCTGCTGGCGCGCTGAGGTCGTCTTTCCCGTCCCTTACACCCAGACGAAGTCCGCCTCTGTCAGCTGTGTCGCCGCCGTCAGCCCCGTCAGCCTTATGGTGATGTCGGTGCTGCCGTTGCCGTCGCTGTCGATCTGGACGGTGTCGCCCGAGACGCGGGCTTCGGAGTTGTCGAAGCCGCCGGTGAAGGTGCCGGTGCCGAGGTAGGCGAAGGTGCCCACCAAGAGGCCCTCGAAG
>JAGPCN010000203.1 GCA_018058035.1 Fuscovulum sp. | reverse complement strand
ACCACGCTCGCCGAGGAATTCGGCTTTGTCGGCGCCTTCTCGCTCTTGGTGCTGTATGCGCTGATCATCGGCTTCTGCCTGGTCTCGGCACTGCAGAATCGCGACAGGTTCTCGTCGCTCCTGATCATCGGGGTGGCGGCGAACTTCTTCTTCTACCTCGCGGTGAACCTGTCGATGGTGATGGGCATGGCCCCGGTGGTCGGCGTGCCCCTGCCGCTGATGAGCTATGGCGGCTCTGCCATGCTGGTGATCCTGGCCGGCTTTGGCCTGGTGCAAAGCGCCCACGTCCACCGCCCGCGGTAAGCAGGGTGAAGCAATTGCGCGGCTGCCGCCGCAAGTCTTTTTCGTTTTCCCCTGGCGTTTGCGCGGGGTGGTGGATGTTGGCTGACGAGGGGCCAGCCCCTCGAGCTCCCCGGAGTATTTGGAAAAGAGCAATGGCAGGGGAAGCCTTTTCTTCAGGCTTGCTCTTTTGAAAATACTCTCTGGGGGTTTGGGGGGCGAAGCGCCCCCAACGCCGAGGAGGAGCGCGCAAGCGCGACGACGAGAGGAAAGACTTCGCCGTCAGGCGGCAATTGCTTCACCGTCTAGTAAAAGCTCTGCGGGTCGATGTCGATCGCCAGGCGCAGGTTTGGCGGCAGCTTCACCTGGGCGACCCAGCGGGCCAGCGCGGCCTGCAGCGGCGCCGTCTTCGGTGCCTTGACCAGAAGCCGCACCCGATGGCGGCCGCGGATGCGGGCGATGGGGGCCGGGGCGGGGCCGAAGACTTCGGCCCCCGCCGCGCGAAGGGGCGCGTCGCGGCGGGCCAGGTCGTTGCCAAGGTCGAAGACCTGCGCCACGTCGGGGCCTGACAGGATGATGCCAGCCATCCGCCCGTAGGGCGGTGCGCCGGCGGCGCGGCGCTCTGCCGCCTCGGCGCGCCAGAACGCCTCTTCCTCGCCCGAGAGGATGGCGCGGATCACCGGGTGTTCGGGCTGGTGGGTTTGCAGCCAGGCCTCGCCCGGCTTTTCCGCCCGTCCCGCCCGCCCCGCCACCTGCCGCATCAGCTGGAAGGTCCGTTCCGCCGCCCGCAGGTCGGACCCCTGCAAGCCCAGATCGGCGTCGATCACGCCGACCAGCGTAAGCCCCGGAAAGTTGTGCCCCTTGGCCACGATCTGGGTGCCGATCACGATGTCGGCCGCGCCTTCGGCAATCGCCGCGATCTGCTCTTTCAGCGCCCTTGCGCTGGCGAACAGGTCCGAGGACAGCACCGCCAGCCGCGCCTGCGGAAAGCGCTCGGCCACCTCCTCCGCCAGCCGCTCCACCCCCGGCCCCACCGCCGCCATCCGCCCCTCGACCCCGCAGGCCGGGCAGGCCGTGGGCACCGGCTTTGTCGCGCCGCACTGGTGGCAGACCAGCCGCTTCAGGAAGCGGTGCTCCACCATCCGCGCATCGCAGTCGTCGCAGCCGACTTGCGCCCCGCAGGCCCGGCACAGGGTCACCGGCGCAAAGCCGCGACGGTTCAGGAACAGCATCGCCTGTTCGCCCCGCCCGATCCTGTCGCGCACCCCCGCCGCCAGCGTTTCCGAGATCCAGCGGTTCGCCGCCAGGCTTTCGCCCCGCATGTCGATCGCCCGCATCTTCGGCATCACCGCCGGGCCAAAGCGCGAGGTCAGGTCCAGCCGCAGGTATTTTCCGGCTTCGGCATTGGCCCAGCTTTCCAGCGACGGCGTGGCAGACGACAGCACCACCGGGCAGCCGGTGACCGATCCGCGCAAGACCGCCATGTCGCGGGCGTTGTAAAGGACCCCGTCCTCCTGCTTGTACGAGGTGTCGTGTTCCTCATCGACCACGATCAGGCCAAGGTCGCGGAACGGCAGGAACAGCGCCGAACGGGCGCCGACCACAAGCTGAGCCTCGCCCGCGCCCAGCATCTTCCACAGCCGCCGCCGTTCCGTCATCGTCACGCCGGAATGCCATTCGGCGGGGCGCGCGCCAAAGCGCGCCTCGACGCGGGCCAGGAAATCGGCCGTCAGGGCGATTTCCGGGAGCAGCACCAGCGCCTGGCGGCCGCGGCGCAGGGCCTCGGCCACGGCTTCCAGATAGACCTCGGTCTTGCCCGATCCGGTCACGCCCTTCAGCAGGATCGCCTGGAAATCCTCGGCGGCGACCGCATGTACCAGCGCATCGCCCGCCGCCACCTGGTCGCCCTCCAGCCGGTGCAGGGACGCCGGGTCCAGCCGCGGATAGGGCAGGTCCTTGGGCGCGTCCTCTTCGGCCAGCACCCCCAGCTTGACCAGCCCCTTGACCACGCCCGCGCCGCAGGCCGCCGCCTCGGCCAGTTCGCCCAAGGTCACCGACGCGCCGCCATAGGCGCGCAGCGCCTCGACCACGCGGTGGCGGGCGTCGGTCAGGGAATTCGGCACCGCGCCCGCCAGCCGATAGACCCGGCGCGTCGCCGGCGGGTCGGCGAGGCCCGGCGCGCGGGTGGCTAGCCGCAGCATCGCCGGCAACGGCGTCAGCGTGTAGTCGGCGGCGCGGGCCAGGAACAGCCGCAGCTCCTCGCGCATCGGGGCGGCGTCCAGCACGCGGGCGACAGAGCGCAGCTTGGCCGGGTCCCAGTCGCCCGCCCCCGGCCCCCAGACCACGCCCAGCACCCGGCGCGGGCCCAGCGGCACCTCGACGAAATCGCCGGTGCCGCAACCGCCCTCGGGCGCGCGGTAGTCCAGCACCCGGCCCAGCGGTTCGGTCGTCAGAACCCCCACCGTCTCGCCCTCGATGAACTGCCGCTCGACCACTGTTAGCGCCAACATCTTTCCGGCGTCCGGCCCTTCCGCCCGCCCCTGTCTTGCGGTAATACCGCCCTGACCCTGCCATCTCCACCCCTGCCAGCCCGCAAAGGACCCGTGGCCCATGAGATTCTTCGTCGATACCGCCGATGTGGATGCCATCCGCGAACTGCACGATCTGGGAATGGTGGATGGCGTCACCACCAACCCCTCGCTGATCCTGAAATCGGGGCGCGACATCCTTGAGGTGACGAAAGAGATCTGCTCCTTCGTCGAAGGCCCGGTTTCCGCCGAGGTCGTCGCGCTCAAGGCCGACGAGATGATCGCCGAGGGCCGCAAGCTGGCCGACATCGCCCCGAACATCGCCGTCAAGGTGCCGCTCACCTGGGACGGGCTGAAGGCCTGCAAGGTGCTGTCGGACGAAGGCCGCATGGTGAACGTCACGCTGTGCTTCGGCGTCAACCAGGCGCTGCTGGCGGCCAAGGCGGGGGCGACCTTCATCAGCCCGTTCATCGGCCGGCTGGATGACATCAACCTTGACGGGCTGGAGCTGATCGCCGACATCCGCCGCGTCTATGACAACTACGGGTTCGAGACGAACATCCTGGCCGCCTCGATCCGCACGCTGAACCATGCCTCGCAATGCGCCCTGATCGGGGCCGACGTGATGACCGCGCCGCCTTCGGTGATCAAGGGCATGGCGTCGCATGTGCTGACCGACAAGGGGCTTGAGCAGTTCATGAAGGACTGGGCCAAGACCGGGCAGAAGATCATCTGACCGGGGCGCAACCGGAGTTTTCGAAAACTCCGGTCCGGAGCCTTCAAAGGCTCCGGTGCGATTTCTTCGAAGAAATCGCCTCCCCCGCCCGGTCTTTTCCCCCCTGTTGCCGGATTGTCCTATCCGCACCTTGCACAAATCCGCTATCCTGCCCGGCAAATCACAAGAACAGCCGGGCAGTGCATCACATGATCGAACCAGACCTGCGCGACCGCATCATGGCGGAACCCGAGACCATTCTCGAGGACCGCGACCTGATGAACGCGCTTGTGGCCGCGAACGAACGCGCCATGGGGGCCAATATCGTCGACCTGCGCGGCATCGCCATGCAGCGTCTGGAAACCCGGCTGGACCGGCTGGAAGACACCCACCGCAACGTCATCGCCGCCGCCTATGAGAACCTGGCCGGCACCAACCAGGTGCACCGCGCCATCCTGCAGATGCTGGACCCGCTGGACTTCCAGGATTTCCTGCGCACCCTGACCAGCGATGTCGCCGCCACCCTGCGGGTGGATTGCGTGCGGCTGGTGCTGGAATCGGTGCAGGATGCCGACGACCCCGCCCTGCGCCGGCTGGGCGACGTGCTGTATGTGGCCGAGCCGGGGTTCGTCGCCGACTATGTCTCGGGCGGGCGCAACGTGCCGCTGCGCCCCGTCACCCTGCGCCAGGTGATGCCCGACAACGATGCGCTCTACAGCGACCGGGCGGGGTTCGTGCGGTCCGAGGCGCTGCTGCGGCTGGATTTCGGCAAGGGGCGGCTGCCGGGCATGCTGGCGCTTGGCGCCGAGGACCCGCACCAGTTCAAGCCGACCCATGGCACCGACCTTCTGGCCTTCTTTGCCGGCGTCTTCGAACGGACGATGCGGCGCTGGCTGTCGTGACGCTGCCCGGCCCCTCGGCCGAAGTGCGCGCCGCGCTGGCCGACTGGCTGGCGCAGATGTCGGCGCTGAAAGGCGCCAGCCCGCACACGATCCGGGCCTATGCCGCGGATGTCGGGCGCTACCTGGGCTTTCTGGCGCAGCACCAGGGCGGCGCCACCGGCCTGCGCGAGGTGGTGGCGACCGGCCCCTCGGACCTACGGGCCTGGATGGCCGCCGAACGCAGCCGGGGGATCGAGGCGCGCTCGCTGGCGCGCGCGCTGTCGGCGGTGAAGGGCTTCACCGCCTGGGCCGCCGACCGGCTGGGCCAGGACGCGACCGCCGTCCTGTCGGCCTGTGGCCCCCGCCACCGCCGCCGCCTGCCCCGCCCGCTGACCGAAGAGGGCGCCGCCAACATCCTGGACACCGTGGGCCAGGTCGCCCGCGACGACTGGCAGCAGGCCCGCGATACCGCCGTCGTCACCCTGCTTTACGCCTGCGGCCTGCGGATCTCCGAAGCGCTTGGCCTGACCGGCGCGGCGCATCCCCTGCCGCCAACCTTGCGCATCACCGGCAAGGGCGGCAAGACCCGCCTGGTGCCCAGCCTGCCCGCAGCGGCTCAGGCCGTTGCCGCCTATGTCCGCGCCTGCCCCTACGACCTGGCCCCCGACCAGCCGCTGTTCCGCGGGGCGCGCGGCGGCCCCCTGAACCCCCGGCTGATCCAGTTGGCGATGGAGAAGGCGCGGATGCAACTGGGCCTGCCCGCCACCGCCACGCCGCATGCCCTGCGCCACAGCTTTGCGACCCACCTGCTGTCGGCCGGCGGCGACCTGCGGGCGATCCAGGAATTGCTGGGCCATGCCTCGCTGTCGACCACCCAGGGCTATACGGCCGTCGACGCCGCCCGCCTGATGGAGGTCTACGACCGCGCCCACCCTCGCGCGCAGTGATCGCACCGGGGCGATATCCCTGCCCGCAGGCGGATTGCGCGCCGGGAAGAATTGGTTCATCAACAGCGCATGTCAGATCGTCTCAAGGCCCTCTCCGTTCACCTGCTGACCGCCTCGGGCGCGGTGCTGTCGATGTTTGCCATGCTGGCGGCGGTGGAAGGCAACTGGAGCCTGATGTTCCTCTGGCTGGTGGTGGCGCTGATCGTCGACGGCGTCGACGGCCCGCTGGCCCGCAAATACGAGACGCACAAGAACTGGCCCACCTATGACGGCGTCCTGATGGACCTGATCGTCGACTACCTGACCTATGTCTTCATCCCGGCCTTCGCGCTGTTCAAGTCGGGCCTCTTGTCCGGCTGGACCGGGTGGCTGGCGATCATCGTGATCTGTTACGGATCCGTGGTCTATTTCGCCGACACACGGATGAAGACCAAGGACAAGAGCTTTGCCGGCTTTCCCGCCTGCTGGAACATGGTGGTGCTGGTGCTGTTCGCCACCCAGCCCAGCCAGACGGTGATCCTGCTGGTGGTGATCGCCCTGACGGTGGCGATGTTCACCAACCTCAAGTTCATCCACCCGACGCGGACCAAGCGCTGGCATGTGCTGTCGCTCTGGGTCTGCATCGCCTGGATCGCACTGGCCGGCTGGGCGGCCTGGTGGGACTTCAACGAAGGGCCGGTGGCGAAAGGATTGCTGGCGCTGACCTCGATCTACCTGCTGCTGGCCGGGGTCGCCCAGCAGGTCATCCCCGAAGGCATCCGCCGGGTGCGCTGACACCCACCGCTCGTCGATGACTGCGTCACTCCTCGCTGCCCCTTGCGAGGAGGAGACGAAGTCGAACGACGAGCCGCCGCGTCACAGCCGCGTCAGCATCACCCCTGCCACGATCACCAGCGCCGCCACCGCCTTTTCGCCGGTCATCTTCTCGCCGAAGATCAGCCAGCCGATCAGCACCGCGAACAGGATCGAGGTCTCGCGCAGGGCGGCCACCACCGCGATGGGCGCGAAGGTCATCGCCCAGATCGACACCGCATAGGCGCCGTAGCTGGCCGCACTGGCCACCGCGCCCATCCGCCAGGCGGGCCAGGACCGCGGGATCACGTCGGCCCCGCGCAGCGCCAGCATCCCCAGCGTGAAGAAGCAGCCGTCGGCCACGAAGACCCAGGCCACATAGGCCGCCGGGCTGCCCGAAACCCGCGCGCCCAGGCCGTCGATCATCGTATAGGTCGCCGTCGCCACCGCCGAGCCCAGGGCAAAGGGCAGAAGCCGCCGGTTCTCGCCGCTGGAAAACACGCCGCGCGCCATCAGCAGGATGCCCGCGGCCAGCACCACTATGCCCGCATATTCGTTGCGCGTCACTTCGTCGGACAGCACGAACAGCCCGACCAGCGTGACGATCATCGGCGCGGCGCCGCGGGCGATCGGGTAGACCCGGCTCAGGTCGCCGCGGTCATAGGCATAGGTCAGGAAGAACTTGTAGAAGAAATGCGTGCAGCCCGCCGCGATCACCCAGGGCACCGCCGCCATGTCCATCGGCGGCGACACCGCCACCACCGCCAGCCCGATCGGAACCTCGACGATCGACAGGATCACCATCCCGCCGACCTTCGAGGTGCCAAGCTTGATCAGCGCATTCCACAGCGCATGCAGGAAGGCCGCGCCCAGCACGGCCAGAAAGACGCCAAGGCTCAAGATCGCGCGCCCGAAAGACTTCTGTCGCCCTAGCGCTACCTTGGCACAGGCGGCGGCGCAAGCGGGCAGCGGGACGCCTTAGGCGGGCCTGCGCGCCTTCAGCGCCCGTTTCGCGCCCGAGCCAAAGCCGGTATGGGCCAGCGCAAAGCCGATCAGCAGCCCGATCGCCACGCCAGCCAGCAGCGCGCCCTGCATTCCGGCCAGGTCCATATTGCCCCCAGTCATCGCAAAGATCATCGTCTGCACGGTTACCGGTGCGCCATAGTAGACCAGCAGCCCCGCCACGAATCCCAGGTTCAGGCCCACCGTCCCGACCGTCGTGATGGCCGCAAAGGCGGTCTTCTGTGCGCCGGTCGGCAGCACACCATGGGCATCGGCAAAGGACCGGCCCGCCGCCATCGCCGAAAAGAGGACGACCAGAAGGTTGACGAAGTTGGGGATCGTCAGGTCGGGAAAGGCAAAGGCAAGGGCGGTGAAGACCACCTGAGCCAGCAGAATGAGGCCAAGAAAGACAAGGACCGCGCGCGTGATCGAGGAATGTTCCATGATAAAACCCGTGTGAAAAGGACTTGGACCCTCAGCCTGCCACCCGGCGGCCCTTGCGGCAAGTCCGCCGTTCCCCACCGTCAGATCAGCAGCCCCGCCGCGCCCTCGTGACGCAAGAGCCAGACCTTGGCCTCGATCCCGCCGGGGGCGGAAAAGCCGCCCAGGGTCCGCGCGCCCAGCACGCGGTGGCAGGGGATCAGGATCGGGATCGGGTTCGCCCCACAGGCCTGCCCCACCGCCTGCGCCGGCGCCCCGACAGCGCGGGCGATCTGGCCGTAACTGCGCGTCTCGCCCAGCGGAATTTCCGCCATCGCCCGGCGCACGGCCTGGTGCAGGCCGCTGCCCCAGTCCAGCGGCAGGTCAAAGCCGTGCCGGGTGCCGGCGAAATAGCCGGCCAACTGGCGCAGGCCCTCGGCCTCCAGCGGGCCGGCCGGCCCCGCAGCGGCCTGCCAGTCCAGCGCCACGATCCGGCCCCCCGCCGCGCGCAGCGACAC
>JAGPCN010000202.1 GCA_018058035.1 Fuscovulum sp. | reverse complement strand
CCATGATCGAACATGTCTTCGGCTTCTGCAAAGCCGAGGACAGGGCAAGGTTTTTCCGCCAACTGCCGGAATTCGAACAGATGATCGCCGACGAAGGAATCGTCCTGCGCAAGATCTGGCTGGAGGTCGGCCGCGCCGAACAGCTGCGGCGCTTCCTGGACCGCGAGGGCGACCTCTTGAAGCAGTGGAAACTCAGCCAGATCGACATCGACGGACTGGCGAAATGGGACGCATATTGCGACGCCATCGACGAGACGATGCAGAAGACCCACTTCGATTTCGCGCCCTGGACGGTGATCCTGTCCGACGACAAGAAGCGCGCCCGCATCGCCGCGATCCAGACGCTGCTCGGCTCGGTCGACTACAAGGGCAAGGACAAGGACGCGATCGGCACGCCCGACAGCCGCATCTGCGGCGGGCCGGGATTGCGGCCCAGGGACTGACGTGAAACGCGGCTATCACCACGGCAACCTGCGCCAGGCGCTGGTCGAGGCCGCCCTCTCGCTGATCGCCGAGCAGGGTCCGCAGGGCTTTACCCTGTCCGAGGCGGCCAAGGCCGCCGACGTGACGCCGGCGGCGGTCTACCGCCACTTCGCCGGCCGCGACGACCTGCTGGCCGAAGTGGCGCGCCAGGGCTTCGACATCTTCGCGGCGCTGCTGGAATATGCCTGGAACGACGGCAAGCCGACGGCCCTGGCCGCCTTCGAGGCGACCGGCCGCGCCTACCTTGCCTTCGCCCGGAAATATCCCGGCCATTACCAGGCGATGTTCGAGGCCGGGCTGCAGCCCGCCGATCACCCCGACCTTGCCCAGGTCGCGATGAAGGCGCGCGTCACCATGGAACGCGCCGCCGAGGCGATCATCGCCGGCCTGCCCGGCCCCCGCCGCCCACCCGCCAGCATGGTCTCGGCCCATGTCCGCGCACTCAGCCATGGGGTGGTGGAGCTATACCTGCGCGGCAACGGCGGCGGGGCCCCCTTCCCGCCGGAAGATCTTCTGGAGACCGCCACCGGTATCTACCTGCGCGGCCTTGGCCTGCTTCCCCCCGACCGGTGAAGCAATTGCGCGGCTGCCGCCGCAAGCCTTTTTCGTTGTGGCCGAGGGTCGCGCGGGTTGGCTGGCGTTGCCTGACGAGGGGCCCTGCCCCTCGAACTCCCCGGGGTATTTTGACCAGAATGAAGCTCATGCCCCTTCAATCCGGTGCAAGTACCCCGGGGGGTTTGGGGGGCTGGCCCCCCATCAGCCGAGGAGGAGGCGGATGCCGACGACGAGAGGAAAGACTTCGCCGTCAGGCGGCCTTTGCTTCACCCTCAGCGGAACAGGACCAGCGCCTCGGGGCTCCAGGCGACCTCGACCTCGGTGCCCACGTCCAGCACCGGGCGGCCGGGGACGTTGCGCATCGACAGGCGCACTTCGACATCGGTGCCACCCAGGTAGACGTCGTAATAGGTCATGTCGCCGAAGTAGATCACTTCGTCGATCACCCCCGCGGTCGAGCGGTCGTTCGCGGTCTGGCCGGGGTAAAGCAGCGTCAGCGTCTCGGGGCGCAGGCCGATCACCGGGTCTTCGCCGCGCGCCGGCGGGGCCTGGGTTTCGTCCAGCGTCACCCGGCCCAGGCCCTTGGCCTCGACCTCGATCCGGCCGCCGGCTTCGGACTGGATGACCGCCGGCACGAAGTTCATCGTGCCGATGAAATCCGCCACCTTCTTCGAATTCGGCCGGCGATACAGCGTTTCGGGGTCGGCCAGCTGGGCGATCTCGCCGTCGAACATCACCGCGATCCGGTCCGACATCACCAGCGCCTCTTCCTGGTCATGCGTCACCAGGATGAAGGTGATGCCGACCTGGCGCTGCAGCTTGATCAGTTCGACCTGCATGTGTTCGCGCATCTTCTTGTCCAGCGCGGACAGGGGTTCGTCCAGCAGCAGCACCTTGGGCTTCAGGATCAGCGCGCGGGCCAGCGCCACGCGCTGCCGCTGGCCGCCCGACAGCGCATGCGCCGCGCGGCCGCCAAAGCCCTTCAGGCCCACCATCTCCAGCGCCTCGGCCACGGCCTTGGCCTTTTCCGCCTTCGACCGCGGATCCTTGCGCAGGCCGAAGCCGACGTTCTCGGCCACCGACATGTGCGGGAAGATCGCGTAGCTCTGGAACACCATGTTGGTCGGGCGCACGTTCGCGGGCACGCCGGCCATCGACTTGTTGTCGATCATGATCACGCCCGAGGAGATATCCTCGAACCCGGCGATGGTGCGCAGGAGCGTGGTCTTGCCGCAGCCCGAAGGGCCGAGAAGCGAGAAGAACTCGCCCGCGCGGATGGTGCCGTTGATGCCGCGCAGCGCGTGGTAGTCGCCGTAGTATTTGTGGACGTCCCGGAATTCGATCATCACGGGTTTTTCTTCGGAAAAGGTCACAGGAAGCCTCCGGTATCCCTACCTCCGGCCTTGGCGATGCCGCGGCGACGGAAGAATTCTGCGATGGCGAGCAGGCAGATCGAGAAGCAGACCAGCACTGTCCCGAGCGCGAGCATCGAGGGCACCTTCGCCGGAAAGCGGAACTGCCCGAAGATATAGACCGACAGGATCGGCTCTCCCGAGCCGAGGAAGTTCGCGATGATGAATTCGTCGAACGAGATGGTGAAGCAGATCAGGAAGCTGGCCAGGATGCCCGGCATCACCAGGGGCAGCACGATCAGCCGGAAGGTCGACAGCGCCGTCTCGCCCAGGTCCAGCGCCGCCTCTTCCAAGGACTTGTCCAGGCTCTGGAAAGCCGAGGTCAGGATCGCCACCGCGAAGGGCGTGCAGATCAGCACCTGGCCGAGGATGATGGTAAAGAGCGACAGCGGAATGCCGATCGACAACAGCACCACCAATAGCGCCATCGCCACGATCATCTCGGGCAGCACCAGCGGCAGCATCACCAGGCCGATCACCGGGCCCTTGCCGGGCCAGCGATAGCGCACCGAGGCGCGGGCGGCAAAGATGCCCAGCACGGTCGACAGCGACGACACCGACAGCGCGATGATCAGGCTGTTCTTCAGCGCCTCGTGCAGGTTGCCGTCGGCCAGCAACTCGCCGAACCATTGCAGGGTAAAACCCTGCAGCGGGAAAGCCACCACCTTGCCATCGTTGAAGGCAAAGATCGGCAACAGCAGGATCGGGCCATAAAGGAACAGCAGGTAGGCCAGCGTGAAGCTGCGCAGGATCGGGGCCTTCTTCATTTCTGCCCCCCGATGAAGCGGCGGTTCAGGAAGATGAACGCCAGGCTGACCACCGCCACCATCAGCATCGAGGTCACCGCCAGCGCCGAGCCCAGGGCAAAGTCGCGGATCTTCAGCAGTTGCGTCTCGATCAGGTTGGCGATCATCGGCACCTTGCCGTCGCCGACCAGCTTCGGCGTCACATAATCGCCCACCGTCGGGATGAAGACGATCAGCACCGCGGCGATCACGCCCGGCATCGACAGCGGCAGCGTGACGCGCAGAAAGGTGACCCAGCGGCTTTCGCCCAGATCCTGGCCGGCCTCCAGCAGCGACCGGTCCACCTTTTCCAAGGAGACGAAGATCGGCAGCACGGCAAAGGGCGCATAGGCATGGGCCAGGATGATGATGATCGACAGGACGCCATGCGAGGCAATGTTGACCTGGTCGCTGGACAGGCCAAGCGCCATGAAGGTCTGGTCGACGATGCCGTCATAGCCCAGGATCACGAACCACAGGCTGACCCGGATGATGTAGCTGGTCCAGAACGGAATGGTGATCAGGAACAGCCACAGGCTTTTGCGTTCCGGCTTGACATGGAAGCTGACGAAATAGGCCACCGGATAGGCCAGCACCACCGTGATCAGCGTGACCAGCATCGAGATGTAGAGCGACCGCCAGAGGATCGCGCCGTAGATCGGCTTTTCCAGGATCGTGGCGTAGTTCTCGCCCGTCACCGGCAGCGATACCGTGCCCTTGTCTCCGGTCAGCACCGAATAGATCAGAACCGTTGCCAGCGGTGCCGCCAGCAGCAGCATCGCATATAGCGCCGGAGGCGTGACCAGAAGCCACCCGGTCCGCGCCTCGGCCGATTTGGATTGCGCCATCTTGCCCCCTGCGGCCCGCGCTCTTGTTGTTTGATCAAATTCTGACGCCGGAATCGGCATCTTTCAAGTAGCCATTTTTTCCAGGCTCTTGCCAACGCAAAAACGGACGGCCATCGCGGGCCGTCCAGTCTGGCGGAAAAAGAAACGTTTGCGGGCGCTTAGCCGGCGATCTTCTCGATCGCGATGGCCCGCTTTTTCAGCTCGTCATAAAGCGTCGGGATGATCCGGTGGGCCCCCACCGCCACCCGCAGCGCATCCGAGATGCGCGCCTCGGACGGGGTTTCGCCGGCCACGCGCCAGATCATCCGGCGCGTCACGCCGTCGTCATAGACGATCTCGGTGGTGCCGGCGCGCTTGCGCCAGCCCAGGAAATCGGCGCCGCCATGGGGCGAATGAAACGAGCTCTGGTGTCCCATTTTCGGGTCTCTTCTGATTGACTGCCTGACCGGAAATCTGTTCCGTCCCCATGGCTTGCGTCAACAGCGCTGTCTGTCGAGGCCCGCAGATACGCCGCCCGGATGATTCCTTTCTGCCACAATCGGGCCCCCTGCGGCCGGACCCGCCGCACCCCCGCCCGATCCTTGCCACAATCGCGCCACAATCGGACCCGGTCCGCCCCGCCGCCTACAGGCGCGGGAATCACACCGCCAGATCGGTCGGCGGACGCCGCAACAGCCGCGCCAGCCGCTCCAGCACGTCCTGGAACTGCGCCAGCGGCAAGGCGCCTGCAATCGCCAGCCGCACCGCATTGGGCGCCCGGCCACCCACCAGCGCATATTCGTCGGCCGGACGCACCAGCACGCCCTCGGCCTCGGCCGCCCGGGCAAAGGCCGAGGCCCGCCAGCCCTGCGGCATCCGCAGCATCGCGAAGGGCACGCCGGGCTGCCAGGCCAGGTCATACCCGCCCAACACGTTGACCAGCATCTGCAAGCGGTCGGCAAACTCGGCCTGCACCCGCGTCCGGATCGCCGCCGCCTCGCCCGTGGACAAGAGGCCATGGCACAACTCGGCCACCGGCCGCGACAGCGCATAGAAACTGTGCTGCGCCGCCAGCCGCCCGGCCTCTCCCATGCCTGCCGGGCAGATCACATAGCCGAAACGCAGGGCCGCCGAGACGGTCTTGGACAGGCTGCCGATCATCCAGACCCGTTCCGGCGACAGCGCCCTGAGCGAGGGCAGATCGCTTTCCGACAGCGAGTAGCAGTCGTCCTCGATCACCTGTAGGTCGAAGGCGCGCGCCACCTCGACCAGCGCCTTGCGCCGCGCCAGCGGCATCCGCACTGCGGTCGGGTTCTGCGCCTCGACCGTCAGGCAGACCACCTGCGCAGCATGGCGGCGGCAGGCGGCCTCCAGCGCGGCGGGCACCATGCCCTGGTCGTCGATCTCGACCGCCACCACGTCGGCCCGCGCCGCCCGCGCGGCATAGCGGAAGCCGGGATAGGCCAGTTCCTCGACCAGAACCGCCGGCCGGTCGCCGCGCAGGCAGCAATCCAGGATCAGGCCGATCGCATTCTGCCCGCCGTTGGTCAGCATCACATCGTCGGCGCTGACCGGCCCCAGGATGCGGTCGCCCATCCAGCGCAGGATCTCGGCACGCAGCGGCGCCTCGCCACGCTGGCTGGTATAGTCCAGCCAGCCGTCGTCCAGCGTCTCGGCCATCTCGCGCAGCACCTTGCGAAAGGCCTCGCGCTGGCCGGTCTCGGGCACCTGCGGCGGCCGCAGGTCGACGATGCCGGTCGTGCCCCCGGTCGCGCGCTCCTGGTACAGGGCCTGCGTCGGCCCCAACCGCGGCGCACTGGCGGCGACAAAGGTGCCCCGTCCCACCGTGGCGGCCAGAAGACCCTCTTGTGTCGCCAACTGATAGGCCCGCGCCACCGTTCCCGGCGTGACCTTCAACCGCCAGGCCAGGTCGCGCACAGTCGGCAACTGACTGCCCGGCGGCAACGCACCGGCCCGGATCGCCTCACGCAGGGCGTGGCTCAGGGCAATGTACTTGGGGCCTGGCACATCGGCCAGATCTGGCTGCCAACTTGTATCAGTCACAATTCAGCTCTGGCGACTCATGTTTCATGATTGATACCATACAAGCGACCAAAGCCAAGCATTGTATCGACACAACAGAAGGAGGCGCCGATGACCCGCGCCGAATCCATCCCCGCCCTGCCGCTGACGGCGCTGCCGCCGCTGTCGCGCGGCCTCGTGAACCTGGGCCTGACGCTTGCCCGCTGGGACACCCGCCTGCGCAGCCGCCGCGCGCTGGCCCGGCTGGACGCCCACCTGCTGCACGACATCGGCCTTTCCGCCACCACCGCCGAGGACGAAACCGCCCGTCCGTTCTGGCGCTGATCCGCTTGCTCCCCTGAGCAACCTGCGGGGCCGGGAAACCGGCCCCTTTTTTCATGCCCGCAAAGCAAAAGGCCCGCCACAACGGGCGGGCCTTCGGCAACATTCGGAAAAGCGATCAGCGCTTCGAGAACTGGAAGCTGCGGCGCGCCTTCGGCTTGCCGTACTTCTTGCGTTCGACCACGCGGCTGTCGCGGGTCAGGAAGCCCGCCGCCTTCAGCGCCCGGCGCAAGCTGGGTTCGTACAGCTGCAGCGCCTTCGAGATGCCGTGCTTCACGGCCCCCGCCTGGCCCGACAGACCGCCACCGGCCACGGTGGCATAGACGTCGAACTGGCCTTCCACGTTCGCGACCGTGAAGGGCTGCTTCAGGATCATCTGCAGCACGGGACGCGCGAAATAGGCGTTGATGTCCTTGCCGTTGACCACGACCTTGCCGGAACCCGGCTTGACCCAGACGCGGGCGACCGCGTCCTTGCGCTTGCCGGTGGCATAGGACCGGCCCAGCTTGTCGCGCACCGGCGCGCGCGGAGCGGCTTCGGCGGCAGGCGCAGCGGCACCAACGGCGGCCTTCAGATCGTCAAGAGACTTGATGTCGGACATGATCAGGCGCTCCGGGTGTTCTTCGGGTTCATGGACTTCACGTCCAGAACGGTGGGCTGCTGGGCCTCGTGCGGGTGGGCGGCCCCGGCATAGACTCGAAGGTTGGTCATTTGCTGGCGGCCCAGGCGGTTGCGGGTGATCATCCGCTCGACGGCCTTTTCCACCACACGCTCGGGGTGGGCGCCTTCCAGCACCTGACGCGCGGTCCGCTGCTTGATCCCGCCGGGGTGGCCGGTATGCCAGTAGTAGACCTTGTCTTCGCGCTTCTTGCCGGTCATCTGGATCTTGTCGGCATTGATGACGATGACGTTGTCACCCATGTCCATGTGGGGGGTGAAGGTCGGCTTGTTCTTGCCGCGCAGGATGTTGGCGACGATCGTGGCAAGGCGGCCCAGAACGACGCCCTCGGCGTCGATCAGGATCCACTTCTTCTCGATGTCCGCCGGAGTAGCGGTGAAGGTTTTCATCGTGGTTCCCAACGAATAAGGGGGCACCACTGCCCCCGGAATCTCGGATGGCGGCTTATCGCCCAAGCCCCTCCCCGCGTCAAGCGCAGAACCAAAGATTAAAACCATCAAATTCAATGACTTCCAAATGAGGTATCTTTTTACCCCACTTGGTTGCCCCCGCCCGGCCTTGCTCTTTTCCAAATACTCCGGGGAGTTTGAGGGGCAGCGCCCCTCATCAGCCTACGCCTGTCCCCCCGCGCGCCAGCAACCCCAAACGAAAAAGCCTTGCGGCGGCAGCCGCGCAATTGCTTCACCGCAGCTTCGGCGGGCGCGACGGGTCCATCCCGGGTGCCACCGGCGCAACCGGAGCCGCCTCCGGCACCGCCAGGTCGAACCGCAGGCCCACCCGCGCCATCGCCTGCGCCACCGCCGAGCCGGCTTCCAGGAAGACCACGTCCAGCTCTCCCGCCTCCACACCCGAAAACACCACCGCCTCGCGCAGGGCGCGCGCCAGCGCCGCCTCGGCCCCCTCGGCCGCATCCAGCACCGCCAAGAGATGCCCGCGCCGCCCCTCGCCATAGACCGCGCCGCAGAGCACCGCCGCCAGGGCCAGCCC
>JAGPCN010000201.1 GCA_018058035.1 Fuscovulum sp. | reverse complement strand
AGCGACAGCGCGATCAGAAGCGCGGTGAAGCTGTGCTGCACCAGGATGCCGCCCTGGAAGTTGAAGCCCTTGGAGACGCCGTTTTCATCGGCGTTGAACACCGGGATCTCCAGGTGGAACCCCATGGCGAACAAGAGCGCGATGGTGGGCAGGAACAGGATCGCCAGCGACTTCCACCAGGTCACCGGGCGCACCCCGGTTTCCTCTTGCACCGCCTTGGCGCGGCGCAGCAGCGCGCGGTTCGCCAGCACCGACCCGATGATCAGGGCCAGCGTGGCCAGCACCGAGTAGTTGACCGGGACGCCGCCGACCTCGGTTCCGCCCAGCGGGCGGTCCAGCAGCGGAGCCGGGATGTAGCTGCCGCGGTTGGTCAGGGCGACGGAGCCGAACAGGATCTTCGACGCGGCGGGATAGATGTCGTCGGCGGTGTCGGGGGTGGCGTAGCTGTCCACCATCGCCTGCGTGACCTTGAAATCCTTCGGCTCGGGCTGGGTTTCCGAGGTCACCACGAAGACCAGGATGATCCACAACAGCAATGGCACGTTGCGGAAGGCCTCGACGTAGACGGTCATCAGGCCCGAGACGATCCAGTTCTTCGACAGCCGCAGCACACCGGCGAAGACGCCGATGATGGTGGCCAGCACGCATCCCAGGCTGGCGATGGCCAGCGTGTTCAGCAGGCCGACGATGACGGCGCGGCCGTGGGTGCTGTCGTTGGTATAGGGGATCAGCTGCTGCTCGATGTCATAGCCGGCGCGGACCCAGAGGAAGCCAAAGTTGATGTCCTTGTCCTTGGCGGCAAGGTTCTGGACGGTGTTGTCCACCAGCCAGCCGACCAGAAGCAGGAACAGCAGCAGCACGACCACCTGGATGGTGATCGCGCGGAACCGCGTGTCGTAGATAAGCATGGAAAGCCGAAAGCCATCCTTCGGCGCCGCAGTGGCCAAGGCCATGGTATGTTCCCCTGTCGTCCGACCGTTGTCCGGCTTTTTGCCGGTTATCTGGCGCCCGGAACTCCGGGCCGTCTGGTCGTGGTTCGTCTTGGAAGGCGGGCGCGCGCCGGGTCTGGCGCGCGCCCGGGAAGGATCAGCGGAACGGCGCCGCGTATTGCAGGCCGCCCTGCGTCCACAGCGCGTTCAGGCCGCGCGCCAGGCCGATCGGGGTCGAGGTGCCGATGTTGGCCTCGAAGATCTCGCCATAGTTGCCGACGGCGGCGATGGCGTTCTTGAAGGCGCCGTTGTCCAGACCGGCCATCTTGCCCATGTCGCCTTCCAGACCCAGCAGGCGCTTCACCTCGGGGTCGGTCGTCGAGGCGGCGACCTCTTCGATGTTGGCCTTGGTGATGCCCTTTTCCTCGGCGATCAGCAGGGCGTTGAACGTCCAGCGGACGACATCGCCCCACTGGTTGTCGCCATGGCGCACGGCCGGCCCAAGCGGTTCCTTCGAGATGATCTCGGGCAGGATGATGTGGTTTTCGCCGTCGGCCATGGTGGCGCGGGCAGCGGCCAGGCCCGAGGCGTCGGTGGTGTAGGCGTCGCAGGCGCCGGCCAGGTACTGGCGCTGCGCTTCGCTGTCATCCTGCACGGTGACGGGGGTGTAGGTGATGTTGTTGAACTTGAAGAAGTCCGCCAGGTTCAGTTCGGTGGTGGTGCCGGTCTGGATGCAGACGGTGGCGCCATCCAGTTCCTTGGCCGAGGAAACGCCCAGGTCCTTCTTCACCATGAAGCCCTGGCCGTCGTAGTAGTTCACGGCGACGAAATCCAGCTTCAGGTCGTTGTCGCGGCTGAAGGTCCAGGTCGAGTTGCGGACCAGCAGGTCCACCTCGCCCGAGGCCAGCGCGGTAAAGCGGGTCTCGCCGGTGGTCGGCACGAACTTGACCTTGGACGCATCGCCCAGAACGGCGGCGGCGACGGCGCGGCACATGTCCACGTCAAAGCCCTTCCATTCACCGTTCGCATCCGGGGCGCCAAAGCCGGTCAGGCCGGTGTTCGAGCCGCAGATCAGCTCGCCGCGGGCCTTCACGTCGTCCAGCGTGCCGGCGACGGCGGCGCCAGCCAGCACGGTGGTGGCTGCCAGGGCGCCAAGGAATACCGTTTTCTTCATCTTACCTCATCCTGAGTTGCCGCCTTTCGGGGGCGGTGGTTTTTTGATGCCCCTGCGTCAAGGCAGGGGATGCTGACGGAGGTGAGCCTCTCCCAGTCCGGGCAGTTTCGGCGAAAGCGCTTTGGATGGTCAAGGGTGGATGCCGAAAACCGGGAAAATCGCCTGGTTTCTGGGCGTTGCGGCGTTTCTGCGGCGCCTTTGCGGGCACTTTGCCACCTGCCGGGGGCAAAGTGTTACCGACACAATCCCAAGAATCGGTCCGCCTGCAGAAAGGCGGCGCGGCGCAGCGCCTCGGTTTCCGCTTCTTCGGCGTCCTCGCCCCATTGCTCGGCCTGCCAGCGGTTGTCCAGGCGCGACAGGTCAAAGGCGTCTTCGGCGGTCAACCGGCCCTCGGCCACGGCCAGCGCCAGCACCAGCGAGCCCGAGATGGCGACCAGATCGTGCAGGCCGGCCAGCTGGAAATCGTCAAAGCCGGCGACGCGGTCAGTCAGGCGGGCCAGGCTGCCTTCGGGCTGGGGCACCGGAATGACCCCGGCCGTCACCCGCAGCGGCGCGGCCAGGGTGTCGCGCACCCAGTCCAGAAGCGGGTCCCAGCCAGCGGCCTGGCGGGCGACCAGCGCCGGGGGCGCCTCGGCGCGGTAGCACATCAGGTCGCTGCCGCCATAGCCGGCCAGTTCGGCGATCACCTCGGCCCGCAGCGGCGCGACCTTGTCGATGGCGGAATTGGCGGCGCGGGTGAAGGGCATGGTCTCGGGCCGGACGCGGCCCTGTTGTGCATCCCATTCGGCGGCGATGGCCCGGGCCAGGGCTTCGGTCGGCACCACCAGTGGCGCCTTGGCGGGGGTCTTGACCGGGCGGCCATCCAGCCGGACGGCAAAGCCTGCGCCGGCCGGTTCGGCGGTGGCCGCCGTCCAGAACCGCTTGGCCGTCCAGCCCGCGCTCACTTGAACACCGTGAAGGGATCGGCGGGCACGTCGTCTTCCTTCCAGTCCAGCGCCTTCCAGGTGCGAGCCATGTGGTCGGGCAGGGGGGCGGTGAAGGTCAGCACTTCCTTGGTGATCGGATGTTCGATGCTGATCGACCGGGCGTGCAGGTGCAGCTTCTTCGAGATGTCGCCGCCGACCGAGGCCCCCCAGCCATCGCCGGGGTTGAAGCTGTCGGACCCGCCATACTTTCCGTCGCCGATGATCGGGTGGCCGATCTCGGCCATGTGGGCGCGCAACTGGTGCGTCCGCCCCGTCACCGGCTCCAGCGCCATCCAGGACAGGCGGCTGCCCAGGAACCACAGCGTGAAGAAATCGGTCTGGGCGCGCTTGGCCTCGGGGTGGTCCTTGGCCTTGGCGGGATGGATGCAGACCATCTTCTCGCCTTCGCCGCCACGTCCGCGGCCGGGGGCCTTTTCCAGGTAGAACTTGATCGAGCCCTTGCGCGGGTTCGGCACGCCGGCGACCACGGCCCAGTAGATCTTGCGCGCCTCGCGGTGGCGCAGGGATTCCGACAGGGCGCGCGCCACCCGGTCGGTGCGCGCCAGCATGAGTATCCCCGAAGTGTCCTTGTCCAGCCGGTGGACCATCTTGGGCCGGTCCTTGTAGCCGAACTTCAGCGCATCCAGCAGGCCATCGACGTGGCGTTCGCCCTGGCCGCTGCCGCCCTGCGACGCCAGGCCCGGCGGCTTGTTCAGGACGATGATGTGGTCATCCTTCCACAGCACCGCGGCCTGGATCATCTTTGCATCGGCCGCGCTGATGCCGGCAGGGCGTTCGGGCGGCGGCGCGGCCTCGTCGGGCAGGGGGGGGACGCGGACCATCATGCCCGGCGCCACCCGGTCGCTGGCCTTGGCGCGCGCCTTGTCGATGCGGATCTGGCCGGTGCGGCACAGCTTCTCCACCGCGCCTTGCGTCACCTGCGGAAACCGCCGCTTCATCCAGCGGTCGAGGCGCTGCTCGCCCTCGTCCTCGGTCACGGTCAGCAGTTGCACGCCACTCATGCGAAGGCCCTTGCGATGGTCGCGCCCGCTGCCACGGCAGCCAGCGAGAGGAGAACGGAGGCCAGCACATAACCCGCGGCCTGGGCAGGCTGGCCGGCCTCCCACAGCTTCAGCGCGTCCAGCGAAAAGGCCGAAAAGGTGGTGAAGCCACCCAGAAGGCCGGTCATCAGCGCCGGCGCCAAGTCCGAGCGGGGGGCAAGCACGACGTAGAGGACGCCGATGGCAAGGCTGCCCGTCACGTTCACGGCGGCCACGCCCCAGGGCGCGCCAAGCGCGCTGACGCCAAGATGGCGCAGGACGGACCCGAGGGCTCCGCCAAGGGCAATGGCAAGGATGGTCATGGCCGGGCTATGCGGCGGGCAGGGGAAAGAGTCAACTGGCGGCTCCTCGTGCGCCTTCGGCTTCTCGTCGCAGGTGGCGCTGCGAGGAGTGCCGAAGGCATCGACGAGCCCCGGGTGCGCCCGGCGGTCCGCCCCTCAGCCATCATGGTCGGGGTCGGCGCCCGGCACCGGGTCATAGCCGTGGCCGCCCCAGGGATGGCAGCGGCAGATCCGGTGGGCGGCCAGCCAGCTGCCCCGGATCGCGCCGTGCCGCTCCAGCGCCTCCAGCGCATAGGCCGAACAGGTTGGCTGAAAGCGGCAGCCGTGACCGACCCAAGGCGACAGCAGCAGCCGGTAGGCGCGCACCGGCAGGGCGACGACATGGGCCAGCGGCGTCATTTCGCGCGGTGAACCGCGGCCAGCGCGGCCTCCAGGTCGCGCAGCAGGTCGCCGAAGGGGCGGGTGACGGTGGCCTGCGGCCGGGCGACCAGCACATAATCCCAACCGGGGCGCGCCAGGCCTGGCATCACGGCCCGCGCAACCTCGCGCAGGCGGCGCTTGGCGCGGTTGCGCAGCACGGCGTTGCCGATCTTCTTCGAGGCCGTATAGCCGATCTGCACCAGCGGCCGGTCGTCGCGGCGGTCCCGCGCCTGCAACAGGAAACCGGCGGTGCCATGGCGGCGGGCCGAAGCCGCCTTCAGAAATTCGGGCCGGGTTTGCAGCACGCAAAAGGAAACCGCCGGGGGCGCGGCGGGCGCTGCGGCGGGGTGCCTTGCGTCCTGTGCCCTCGGCGGCGTCATGTCTTCTCCGGGCCCCGAAGGGCAGAAGATCAGGCCGACAGGACCTTGCGGCCCTTGGCGCGGCGTGCAGCCAGCACCAGACGGCCGCCCTTGGTGGCCATGCGGGCGCGGAAGCCGTGGCGCCGCTTGCGGACCAGGGTCGAGGGTTGGTAGGTGCGCTTCATCGCGGCTCTCCATCAGGACGTCTGCCCGAACCTGTCGCAGATTCGAGGGCGGTAACTTGAAGCCCGCCTGATAGGGGCGTTTCGCGGCCAAGTCAACGCGATCCGCGCGGGAATTCTGCAACATTTCCGCGTGCCCGCGGCCGGAATGTTTCAGCAAGCCGGGCGGCCTGCGGCGGCGGATCAAGGCCGCGTGATCGCCCCGCCCCGGATGAGGCGTTGCGGCACCGGCCCGCGTAGGGCAGGAAGACCCAGGCGGCGACGCAGGATAGGCCCGGATGACGAAATTCGCCAGCAAGCTGCCGATCCTGTTTATCCTTGCCGCCGCGGTGGCGGGCGCGGTCTTGCTGCGCGATCACCTGAGCTTCGAGGCGCTGGCGGCGAACCGCGACCGGTTGCTGGCCTTTCGCGATGCGCATTACGGGGCGGCGGTGGTGGCCTTTGTCGCCGCCTATGTCGCCATCGTCGCGCTGTCGCTGCCGGGCGCCACCGTCGCCACGCTGACCGGCGGGTTCCTGTTCGGGATGTTTCCCGGTGTGATCCTGAACGTCACCGGCGCCACCATCGGCGCCTGCGCGATCTTCCTGGCGGCGCGGGCGGGGTTCGGCGCGGGCATCGCGGCGCGGCTGGATGGCTCGGACGGGGCGGTGGCGCGGCTGGTGCGGGGCTTGCGCGACAGCCAGTGGTCGGCGCTTCTGGTGATGCGGCTGGTGCCGGCGGTGCCGTTCTTCGTGGCCAACCTGATCCCGGCGCTGGCCGGCATCCGCCTGATGCCCTTTGCGGCGACCACCTTTCTGGGCATCATCCCGGGGGCGCTGGTGTTCACCTCGGTCGGGTCGGGGCTGGGTCAGGTCTTTGCCGCGGGTGGGCGGCCCGACCTGGGGGTGATCTTCGCGCCGCATGTGCTGCTGCCGATCCTGGGCCTGGCGGCGCTGTCGGCACTGCCGATGATCCTGAAACACTTCCGCAAAGGAGAGTGACATGGCCATGATCGAGGCGGACATCTGCGTCATCGGCGCCGGATCGGGCGGCCTCAGCGTGGCGGCGGGCGCGGTGCAGATGGGCGCACAGGTCGTGCTGATCGAGGCGGCCGAGATGGGCGGCGACTGCCTGAACACCGGCTGCGTCCCGTCCAAGGCGCTGATCGCGGCGGCGACGGCAGCGCAGGCGCAACGCAAGGGTTTTGCCGGGGTGCCGGGCCGGGAGCCGCAGGTGGATTTCGCCGCGGTCAAGGACCATGTCCGGGCGGTGATCGACGCCATCGCCCCGGTCGACAGCCAGGAACGGTTCGAGGGCCTGGGCTGCACGGTGCTGCGCGCCTTTGCCCGGTTCACTGGCCCGCGCGAGGTCGAGGCGGGCGAAACCCGGGTGCGCGCCCGCCGCTTCGTCATTGCCACCGGGTCGCGGCCTTTCGTGCCGCCGATCCAGGGCGTCGACCGGGTGCCCTATTTCACCAACGAGACGATCTTTCAGAACCGCGAGCAGCCCTCGCACCTGGTGGTGATCGGCGGCGGCCCGATCGGGATGGAAATGGCGCAGGCGCATCGCCGCCTGGGGTCGGAGGTGACGGTGGTCGAGGGCGCCCGCGCCTTGGGTCGCGAAGACCCCGAGCTGGCGGGCGTGGTGCTGGACAGCTTGCGCGCCGAAGGCATCGCCATCCGCGAAGGGCAGGGGGTGGTGAAGATCGCCGGCCAGCAAGGCGCGGTCGAGGTGGTGCTGGCCGACGGCTCGGTCATCCACGGCTCGCACCTCTTGATGGCGGTGGGGCGGCAGGTGGCGCTGGACGGCATGGGGCTTGAGGCCGCCGGGGTGCAATACGACCGCAAGGGCGTGACGGTGGATGCGCGGCTGCGGTCGGTCAGCAACCGGCGGGTCTTTGCCATCGGCGATGCGGCGGGCGGGCTGCAGTTCACCCATGTCGCGGGCTATCACGCCGGCATCGTGGTGCGTCAGGCGGTGCTGGGCCTGCCCGCAAGGGCCACGATGCGGGCGATGCCGCGGGCGACCTATACCAGCCCCGAACTGGCCCAGGTCGGCCTGACCGAGGCCGAGGCGCGCGCCGCCCATGGCGCGGCGCTGACCGTGCTGCGGGCCGACTTCGACCACAACGACCGGGCCATCGCGGGGGCCAGGGGCCGCGGCCTGGTCAAGGTTATGGTGGTCCGGGGCCGTCCGGTGGGCGCGGCCATCGCCGGCCCCGAGGCCGGAGAGCTGATCGGCCTCTGGGCGCTGGCGATCCAGGCCCGGCTGAAGCTGTCGGCCATCGCCGGCACCGTGCTGCCCTATCCGACGCTGGGCGAAGTGTCGAAACGCGCCACGGGTGCCTATTTTTCCCCGAAACTCTTTGATAATCCTTGGCTCAGGCGGCTGGTGCGGCTGGTGCAGCGGGTCATTCCCTGATCCCCGCGCCACTGGCCGGGTGAAATGGGGTGCGGGCAGGGTGGATTCGGGCGGCGGCTTGCGGCGGTTCTTCAGGACGCTTTCGGGGCGGTTCCTGATCCTGACCGTCGCTTTCGTCATGCTGGCCGAAGTGCTGATCTTCCTGCCCTCGATCGCGCGGTTCCGCTATGACTATCTGGTCGAGCGGCTGAAGATGGCGCAGATCGCCGCGCTGACCCAGCTGGCCGCCGAAGACATGGTCAGCCCCGAGCTTGAGCGCGAACTGCTGGCCAATGCCGGGGTCTACAACGTCGTCCTGCGCCGCGACGAGGTGCGCCAGCTGGTGCTGTC
>JAGPCN010000200.1 GCA_018058035.1 Fuscovulum sp. | reverse complement strand
GAAGGCCAGCGGCCAGACCAGCAGCAGCGGCAGGCCCAGAAAGGCGATGCAGAAGGTGACGGTCGTTCCGTAGATCAGGCGCGACATCACGCGGCCCTCCGCGATTGCCGGGCCGCCGCCCAGCGGACCAGCCCCGCCAGCGCGACCAGCGCCGCCACCAGCACCATGAGCAGGACCGACAGCGCCGCCGCCATGCCCCAGTTCAGCGTCTTGTTGACGAAGTCGGCGACGAACCAGGCCAGCATCTGATCCTCGGGCCCGCCGGTCAGCGCCGGGGTGACGTAGAAGCCCAGCGACAGGATGAACACCGTGCCGCCCCCCACCGCCACACCGCGCAGCGTCTGCGGGAAATAGACCCGCAGGAAGGTTTCGATCGGCCCGGCGCCAAGACTGCGCGAGGCATCCCCCTGCGAGGCGGGAATGGTCCGCATCACGTTCAGCATCGGCAGGACGGCAAAGGGCAGCAGGACATGCGTCATGGCCAGCAGCGCGCCAAAGCGGTTGAAGATCAGCTGCACCGGCTCGGCCACCAGGCCCAGGCCGACAAGGGCGGTGTTCACCAGCCCGTTGGTCTGCAACAGCACCACCCAGGCCGTGGTCCGCACCAGGACCGAGGTCCAGAAGCTTAGCAGCACCACCGCCAGCACGAAGGTGCTGACCCGGGCCGAGGCATTGGCCGCGGCATAGGCCAGCGGATAGCCGACCAGCAGGGTCAGGATCGTGACCTGAAGGGTGATCACCAGCGTCCGCCCCATCACCCGCAGGTACAGGTCATCGCCCGACGACAGGGCGCCATCGGCGTCGACGGCGATGCCAAGCGCGCGCTGGTAATGCTTCCAGGTGATCGGCGCGGCGTTCTCGCGGATCGTTGCCCAATAGCCGGGGTCGGCCCAGCGGTCGTCAAAGGCAACCAGCGCGGCCATCGTGGGCGCAATGTCGGCGGCCTCTTTCCCGGTCGTCATGATCAGCGAGCGGAACCCGCTGCGCTGCTGGTTCAGCATCCGGGCCACCTCGCCCAGCTGCTTTTTCTCCATCGCGCCCAGGTCGGCCAGCAAGGCCGCGGCCTCATGATCCGGCGCGGCTCCCGATCCCAGAGACGACAGCGTCTGGAACCGGCCCGACAGTGCGGAATTGTCGACGCTCAGCGTCACGACCGACGACAGCGGGTAGACGAAAACCAGAAGATACAGCGCCACCGGAAGCATCAGCAGCACCAGCGCGGCGGCGCGGCTGCCATGCGGGCTGGATTGGGCGGTTGTCATCGCAGGGGTTCCCGGCCAGAGGGGCCACCGGCCCGCCATCTTGCGGGCGGGCCGGTGCAGGACGGTCGTCGCGGTCAGGTCACTGGACGATCCAGTTGCTCCAGCGTTCCTTCAGGGCGTCGTAGTTCTCGATCCAGAATGCATCGGAATAGGCCAGCGCGGTGGCGATGTTGTCGCCCATCGGCAGGTTGGCGACCACTTCGGGCGGCATCATCGCCGTGGCGCCGGTGTTGGTCGGGCCATAGGGCATCCGTTCCGAGAACTTGACCTGCGCCGCCGCATCGTTGGCGATCTTGAGGAACTCCATCGCCTGGTCCTTGAAGGGGCTGTCCTTCGGCACCGCCCAGACGTCCATGTTGTAGAGGTGGTTGTTCCAGACGAATTCCAGCGGCTTGCCTTCCTTCTTGGCGCTGATGATGCGGCCATTGTAGGCGGTGCTCATGGCGACGTTGCCGGCCACCAGCCATTCCACCGGCTGCGACCCGGCCTCCCACAGCTGCAACTCGGCCTTGATGGTGTCCAGCTTGGCAAAGGCGCGGTCGACGCCTTCGGGGGTGGACA
The DNA here is from genome assembly GCA_018058035.1 of Fuscovulum sp. Taxonomy (GTDB): domain Bacteria; phylum Pseudomonadota; class Alphaproteobacteria; order Rhodobacterales; family Rhodobacteraceae; genus Pseudogemmobacter. The sequence continues at coordinate 6,300 of JAGPCN010000200.1, read as the reverse complement.
GCACGGCATAGACCTCGGCCGGGGGCACGCCATCGGCCATCAGGGCGTATTCCAGGTTCATCGTCGGGTTGTTGGTCATGCCCCGCTTGCCGGGGAACTTTTCCAGGTCGAAGAAATCGGCCCAGTCGTTCGGCGCCTCGGGCACGGCCGAGGCGTTGTAGGCAAAGCCGTTGCCGATCACCACGTTGCCGACCGCGCATTCCTGCACCGCTTCGGGCAGCAGGCCGTCGCTTCCCAGGGCCTCCCAGTCGATTTCCTCAAGCAGGCCCTCGTCGCAGGCCAGCTGGGCATCGGTGCCGCCCATCATCACCAGGTCCCAGGTGACGTTGCCGGTGTCGCCCATCGCCTTCAGTTCGGCCAGGCCGCCCAGGTAGGTGGTTTCCAGGATGGTCAGGCCCTGCGCCTGGGCAAAGGGGTCGAAGTAGGCGGCGCGCTGGGCGTCCTGGTAGTTGCCGCCCCAGGCGGCGATGGTGAAGTCGCGCGCCAGCGCCGGGCTGGCGCAAATGACGGCCAGGGCGCTGATCGTGGTGAACTTGGCAAGTTTCATGGCACTTCCTCCCTCGGTTGGTCCTGACGGTGCGGTGACGTCCTGCAAGCCGGGCGATCACGGGGCGATTCGTCAGACAGCGCCCCACTTGTCAGGGCATAGTTTGCAGCATGGCTAAAAAAATGCTACTGAAATTTAATTATGAGTTACATATGACGCCAATGGTTTCTGCGTTGCGGCATGGGCCGACAGCGAACGGAAGGTGGCGAATGCCGCTTTCCGGGGTGCCTGGCGGCGCGGCGCGTGTCGTCGGGGGTCAGGGCAGGAACAGCGCCTCGGGCAGGCCGAACATGTCGATCCAGCTGTACCAGTAGACATCCGTCGGGCCGACGACATAGTCGGCCACCGCCCAGCCGCCATCGCCGTTCTGCATCAGGACCATCACGGTGTCGCTGACAAAGCCGTTTTGCCAATCCTGCGCCAGCGGCGTGCGGCCCCAGTCCAGCGCGCCGCCATCGGGGCTGCGTGGCTGGGCCTGCAGATAGGCCCAGGTGCCATCGGTCCGCAGCACCGAGACGACAAAGATCACCGGCAGCCCCAACACCGATTCGACCGGGACACGGGCGGCGTCCATGATCGCCTTGCGTTCGGGCGTGCCGCGTTCGGGCGTGTAGAGCGGGCCAAGGCGGACCGCGCCGCCCTGCTGGGCCGTGCCCGGATCGGTGCCGGCCATGTCCTCGGCGCCCCAGCTGGTGCCGGGCCCGAAGGTCGAGGCCATGTAGGTGACGATCGGGTCGAATTCGGCCTTGCGGGCGGCGGGATAGAGGATCTCGAAGGTCTGGATCAGCCCGTCCGGGCCTTCGACCAGCACCCGGCGGTAATAGATCTGGTCGGGCTCCTGACGGCCGGACAGCACATACCAGCCCGGCCCGCCGTCTTCGTAGGTCACGCTGCGGTGGTCGCCCATCAGCGCCTTGTCCTGTGCGATCAGCCCTGGCTGATCCAGTCCCAGGGCATTCCACTGCGCGAAGACGAAAAAGCTGGCCTGTCCGTCGACCGAGGCAAAGCTGCGCCCGTCGGCGGCGTCAGCGGGCGGATCGGGCCGGAAATAGCCCGAGGGGAACGAGACGAAGGTGCCGTAGCGGCCGTTCTGGTACAGCGTCCAATCGGCGGATTCGGCGGTAAACGTGTCTTCCGGGTACAGCGCGGCAGCGCCCGGAACCGCCGGCAGGGCGGCGGTGGGCGGCGGGGCCACCGGCGCCGCGGCGGGGGCGGCCGGTTCGGCGGCCGGTTCGGGTTCCGCAGCCGCGCAGGGCGCCGATCCGGCGGGCAGCGTCAGCGTGATGCCGGCCAGCACGGTGGCCAGGTCCGCCCCGGCCAGGAAGCGGTCGGTTCCGCCGATCAGCACGGCCAGCGGTTCGCCGCCGGGCAGGCAGGTGTCCAGCAGGTGCAGCCGGTAGCTGCCGGTCACGAATCCGGCGCCGTCGCTGAATTCGGCCAGCGTGCCGGCCCAGGTCTGCATCCGGCTGGGCTGGCCCAGGACGGTCGCGGAGGTGGCCGCGCCGGCGCCTGCCGCCTCGGCCTGCAGGGCCCGGGCTGCCGCGCCGCGCGCCAGCACGACCGAGCCATCGGCGCTGACCGGAAGCAGGCCCAGTTCGTCCGGGCCGTCATAGCGGTGCCAGCCCTCGGGCAGAACCAGCGCGACCAGCCCGCCAAGCGCCCCGGTTCCCGCGGTGGCCGGGGCCTCCGGTTCGGCCGGCGCGACGGCGGCCAGGTCCAGCGTCGCCAGGATCGCCGCGTAATCGTCGGCCCGGTCGGCAAAGGGTGCGTTCAGCGCGGTCAGCAGGATCAGCGCGTGATCCTCGCCCGACAGGGGCGCGGCCGAGATGTAGATCTCGCCCTCGCCCGCCATGCCCTCGCCATCGTCGGCGGTAAAGCTGTAGCGGTCGAAGACCACCCCATCCAGAGTGGCCTGCCCGGCCGCCACCGCAGTCACGTCGTTCAGGTAGCTGTCGGGGTCGCTGTCCAGACCCAGGGCCAGGCCATGGCCGCGCCGTTCGGCCATGTCGCCGCTGAAGAAGCCGCTGAAGTCGTCGCTTTCCTCCATCACCTGCCAATCCGCCGGCAGCGCGATGGAGATCGGCCCCACCGCATGGGCTGTCCAGCCCGCCGGCGTTTCGGCGGCCACGGGGGCCGCGGGGCCAAGGGCCAGCGCTGCCCAAAGGGCCAGCGCGGCAACAAGACGGAACGGCGAAAGCGGCATGGCGGGTCCTCAGTTCCTGGCGGGGGCGGCGGTGCGGGTGTCTTCGGCCTCGACCGCCTTCAGGGCGGCGCCGTAGCGGGCGAACTGTTCCAGAACGCCGTCGCGCGCCACCGGATCGCGAAAGCCGCTGAACAGGGCCTTTGTCGTCTGGCTGTCCAGCACGCAGCGGGCCGGCAGCGCGGCCGACAGCGCCTTCTGGAAATCCCACCACAGCAGGGCATCGCTGTTGCTGACCGACTTCTGGCCGAACATCGCGGCGATCTTCTGGTGCCCGGCGGCGGCCTTGATCTTTTCCTCGGCCTTCTTGCGCAGGGAGTCGATCGAGATCGCCGCCCCGTCGGTCTGCTTCCAGGTCATCTCGAACACGTCGGCATCGGTCATCCGGCGGCCCTCGGCGATGGGGTACAGATAGGCCGCCTCCATCAGCCGTTCGTAATTGGCCTGGTCCAGATAGACCGGCTGGCCATCGGCGCGGGGGATCAGCACGAAGAGGTGGCCCTTGTCGGCCTTGTCCATCCGGTAGGCCGAAATCCCGGCCTGCCGATAGAGGTAATCCTCGCGGTCCAGCCCGATGCCGGGATGCGCCTTGACATAGGCCTGCATCGCCGGGGTCTTGGCCTGGTCGCCGGTGGTTTCGGCGTGGACATCGCCCTTGTTCACCACGTCGCGGATGAAGGCATCGAACTGCGCCGGGGTCTTCATCGCCTCGGCATAAAAGCCCATCATGTCCGAGATGCCGGGCGGCAGGTATTCGGCGCCGGCGGCGGTCAGGCGGCTCATGCCTTCAAAGGCCAGCAGCATCCGCCGCTGCGCCGCGGTGTAGTTGCCCTTGACAGCATAGGATTCGGCCAGCGCCACGTCCTTCTTGAACTGCTGGAAGGCGTCATAGCCCTTCAGCGCCCAGGTGGCGGCCTTGGTCGTTTCGCCGATGGCATCGGTCAAGCCCTGCATCACCTCGGAGCGCGTGGTCAGCGCCTGCAAGGCGGCGTATTCCTTGTCGCTCAGCCCCTTGCCCTTCACCTTGTCGGACAGGCCCTTCAGGTCGGCGGTGCTCCAGGTCTTCAGCTTGCCCAGGTACTTGTTCAGGGTGCCGGTCGCGCCAATCACCGCCCCCGCCTGCTTGCGCGCATCGCCCGAGTTCAGGTCGCCCCACTGCTTTTCCAGCTTTTTCAGATCCTTGGCTACGTCCACCGTGGTCTGGACGGCGCCGAAATCCCAGATGTCGCGCTTGATCGCCTTCTTGCGGGCATCCAGGTCGGCCATGTCCTTGCGATAGATCTCATGCGCGAACTTCATCTCGTCGGGTTCCAGCCCCGAGGCCGCCAGCTTCTTCCAGGCCGCCGTGCGGTCGTTGGACTTCACGTCCAGCGAGGTCAGTTCAAGGTTGGCCAGTTCGGTCGCCAGTGAGGCGGCGGCGGCGTAGGTGTCGGGGTTCTGGATCACGTCGGCATAGATCTTGTCGGCCGCCAGCCGCTTCCAATCCTTTTCGGCCTTGGCGGTTGCGGCCTTGACCTTGTCGGCCAGCTTCGACCGCTCGACCTGCGCGTCGGCCTTCATCTTTGCGGCCAGCTTGGGCGGCGGCGGCAGCAGTTGCGCGCCGGCGTTGCCCAGGTATTTCTGCCCGTCCTGCCAATCCTGCACCGGATTGCCGCCCAGGCCCGCCGACCAGTTGCCGCGGCATTGCGCCAGCTCGGCGCGGTAGTTGGCGGCGGGTTTGTCGCCGCGCTTGCTGATCTCTTTCAGCATCTTGTCGATCAGGTTGCCGCCGCCCTCGCCGGGGAATTCGCGGCCGCAGCTGTCCCAGATCGCCGGGTCCGAGGGCATCGGATAGCGCATGCAGCCGAACCCCGAGACGACGCAGGGCTCTCCGGGCTGCGAGCAGCTGTACATCCTGTTGTATTCGCCAATCGTATCAGGATGATAGAACTGCGCGGTGGTCGAACTGCCATAGCCCGCGCTGCGGCACAGGCAATCGAGGAAACCGCCCTCGGGGGTGATGCCCAGCTCTTTCAGCGTGTCCAGGTGGCGGCTGTGCGGCAGGCCGATCAGCGCCTTCATCACCCGATCCTCGCGGGGCGAGCGCGGGGTTTCCTGCGCCGGCCCGGCCAGCGGCCACAGCGCCAGGAGCGCCGCGGCAAGGGAAAGCATGCGGGGGGTCACGGCAGGTCCTCCGTCAGCTGGCCGCCCAGAAGGTCGACAAAGGCGGCGGGGTCGAAGTCGGCATCGTCCAAGAGCGTCATCCGGGTCAGCGCATCCATGAAGGCGGGCGTGACCCAGCCGCCGGTCACCCGGGCCAGGGCGGCGCGGGCGCCGTCATAGTCGCCAGCCCCGATGGTCTGCATCACCATGTGGTATTCCCCGAACAGGTAGACCGGCGCGACGCCGCGGATGCTGGCGCCCGGAATGGCCACCCGGGCCCAGCCTTCGGACAGGTCCAGGGTCAGCGCGCCGTCCCAGTTGGCGCCGATCCAGTCGGGGTCGAAGCTGCGCGACCAGCTGCCCGATCCGCTGTCCAGCGTCAGCCGCATCCGCCCGGCCTGCGCCCCGCGGATGTCGCGCGCCAGCGCCACATAGGCGGCGCGGCTGCCCCACATGTCCTCGATCCGGGTGGTGGACAGGATGGTGGCAAAGCCGTCGGTGCGGGCCGGGTCCAGGGTAAAGCTAAAGCGATAGGGCGTGCGCTGCATCCGGCGGTCGGGAATGACCAGCGGCCTGTCCGACAGAAGGCCGACCCGGCCCCAGCCGCTGCCGTCGGGCGTTTCGGCCACCATCCAGCCATCCTGATAGCGCACCAGGTCGTCGAATGCCTTTTCGTAGATGAACGAGAACGGCACCCAACGGGCGTCGGGCCGGCCGTCGAACAGAACGGCTTGCGGCAGCGGGTCCACCCCCGGCGCGGCCAGAGGCTCGACGGCTGGCAGGCTGGCAGGGCGGCGGGTCAGCGTGATGCCCCTTAGCGCCATCGCCACCGGCTGCCCTTCGGCCTCGGGGTGGGTGTAGACATGCAGCCGCAGCCCGGCCCCTTCGTGCAGCTGCCCCCAGGGCAGGGCGTCGTCGGGAAAGCCGGGGGCCAGAACCTGCACGCCGGTCGGGTCCAGCACCAGTTCCACCGTTTCGGGCATCTCGGTGCCGGCCAGGTCCAGCACCTGCATGTCCTGGTCATAGTCGATCAGCCGCGTCGCCCGCAGCCCGCCTTCGGGGGTGCGGCGCAGATGAAAGGCAAAGCGCGGGTTGGACGGGTCGTTGCCGACCAGGGTGTGAACGCCGCTCAGCGCGACCACGAAGCCCGAGGTGCGCGCGGCGTCGAAATCCAGCCGCAGCCGCACTTCGGCATCGCCGTCAAAGCGGTCCAGCCAGATCACCGGATCGGGCGAGTAAAGGCCGACCTTGCCCCAGGCCGCGCCCTCGGGCACCTCCACCAACAGGGCGCCGCCGTCCAGCCGGGCGTGGCGGGCAAAGTCGCCGCCGTGGGCGTTGTAGCGCACGAACCGCGGGGCATAAAGCGTGCCATCGAACAGCGTGGCGGTTTCCGTCGTGTCGCCCAGGGGCG
>JAGPCN010000199.1 GCA_018058035.1 Fuscovulum sp. | reverse complement strand
AACTGCGCGGCGGCCAGCGCCCCCGCGACCACGCCGAAGGCCGCCCCCAGGATCGAGGCGGGCAGGCTGTCTTCGGTCCGCCGCCAGCGCAGCGCCACGCTGAAGGACGCAAGGCCCAAGGCCGAGACCAGCGCCGCGATGTTGCCCAGCAGCGCCCCGGCCGCCAGCCCGTCGCGCACCATGATGAAGATGCCCACCAGCGCCAGCGCAATGCCGCCCCAGGTGCGGGGGGCGACCGTTTCGCCCAGCACCACGCGCCCAAGCACCGCGGCCAGGAACGGCGTTGCCGCCAGCAGGACGGCCGCATTGGCGATGGTCGTGGTCTGAAAGGCCAGGATCGCCCCGCCCATCGCGACCACCAGCCCGATGCCCCCCACAACCCCCGCCAGCCCCGACCTGCGGACCACCGGCCAGGGCGATCCGCCCGACCGCCAGGCCAGAAAGACCAGCAGCACCGGCGCCATGGCCAGCGACCGCCAGGCCAGAACCGCCCAGGGGCCCGCCACCTCGATCTGGCGGATCATCAGGCCGTTCAACGACCACAGCACCCCTGCCGTCAGCACCATCACCACGCCGGTTCCGTATCGCATCTTCCGCCTCGCATGCCCTGCGCCATCTTGGGGCTGGGCAATGCCTCATTCAAACGAATAGAATTGACGGAACACTTCAGGAAATCTGAACCATGGCCGGCCCTCTGGACCTTTCCCTTCTGCGCAGCTTCGTCTCGGTGATCGACTGCGGCAGCATCCAGCTGGCGGCGGCGCGGGTGGGGCGCAGCCAGTCCGCCGTCAGCATGCAGATCAAGCGGCTGGAACAGGACGTGGGCCGCCCGCTGTTCCAGCGCGAGGGCCGCAATCTGCGCCCCAACCCGGCCGGCGAGGACCTGCTGCTGCACGCCCGCCGCCTGCTGCGGCTTTCCGACGAGGCACTGGCCAGCCTGCGCCGCCCCGAAGCCGCCGGGGTGGTGCGCCTTGGCATGCCCGAGGATTACGCGGCCTGGGTTCTGGCCCCCTCGCTGGCGCGGTTTGCCCAGGAGTTTCCGCTGGCCGAGATCGAACTGACCTTCGATTCCTCTCCGGCCCTGTTGCGCCTTGTCGAGGCCGGGCGGCTGCACCTGGCCCTGGTCACGCGCGAGCCGCACCAACCCTTTGCCGTGCTGCGCCGCGAACGCTTTGTCTGGGCCGCGGCCCCGGACCATGGCGCCTGGCTGCGAGATCCGCTGCCGGTGGCGCTGTTCGAGGCCGGCGACATCGCCCGCCGCCTGGCGATCGAGGCCTTGCAGGGCGCCGACCGGCCCTATCGCGTGGTGTCCTCGACCCAAAGCCTGCTGGGCCTGATCGCCGTGGCGCAGGCGGGTTTGGCGGTGGTCGGCCTGGTCGAATCCTGCTTGCCGCCGGGCCTGGTCCGCCTGGGCGAGGCCGAAGGACTGCCGCCCTTGCCGATCCTTGACCTCAGCCTGGTGCCCAGCCCCGGAGAGCCGCCGCCGGTGGCCGGCCATCTGGCCGCGTTCCTGACCCGCGAGTTGGGCGGCGACGGGGCCGCCGCCTTGCCCCCCTGACCGCGCCGATGCGGTGGCCGGGCGAATCGAACCGCCGGTTGCATTCGGGGGAGTTCGCGCGATGCCTCAGTCTGCATCCCTTCGGCTGCATTGGCCGAACCCTTCGGCCTTGCCCGGCCAGCCGCCTGAGGCGGACTGAGGCAAGGGCCTCGCCGCCGGTCCCGAAACGCTTGCAAAAGCCGCAGCCCGTCGTCACTCGCCAGGGGCTGTCTGCAACCGAAGGACCGGGACATGGCCACCAGGATCACCTTGCACGACCTCTTGCAGGCCAAGGGCCAGCGGACCTGGGTGCAGGTCCATGTCGACACGGCGGCCGAGGCCGCGGCGGCCGCTGCCGCTGGCATCGGCATCCTGTCCTGCGAGGCCGACGCCACCCTTCGGGCGGTGCGGGCCGCGGCGCCGCTGGCCTTCATCACCGCCGGCATGCCGCACGGCGCCGCCGCCACCCCGGACGAAGCGGTGCGGATGGCCTTTGACACGCTGCGCAAGGGGGCGGATGCGGTCTACACCTCGCATTCGCCGCGGTTCATCGAGGCGATGGCGCGCGAGGGGATTCCGGTGACCGGCCATGTCGGGCTGGTGCCGAACCTGGCCGCCTGGACCGGGTTCCGGGCCATCGGGCGCAAGGCCGACGAGGCCCTGAAGGTTCCTCGCCAGGCAAAGGACATCGAGAACGCCGGCGCCGCCTGCCTTGAGGTCGAGGTGGTACCCGTGCAACTGGCCGACCACATCACCCGGTCGACGCCGATGATCACCATGGGGATGGGCTGCGGCGCGGTCTGCGACACGCAATACCTGTTCTCCTGTGACGTGCTGGGCACCAACCGCGGCCGCTATCCCCGGCACTCCCGCCGCTACGCCGACCTGGCCCGGCTGGAGGACGAGTTGCAGGACCAGCGCGTCCGGGCCTTTCGCGCCTTTGTCGCCGACGTCGAAAGCCGGGGCTATCCGCAGCGGGCTCACGAGGTCTGGATGGACGAGGCCGAGGCCGCCGCCTTTGCGGACAGGGCCGCCAAGGACTGACGCTTGCCCAGGGGCCAGCGCTGCGGCATTCTGCCCGGATTGCATCAGATGCGTCAGGATATGTCATGCGGCGGGTGACTGTGGCCGAGATCATGCGGGAAACCGGCCTGTCGCGGGCCACGGTCGACCGGGTGCTGAACAAGCGCGGTCATGTGCACGATCGCACCCGGACCGTGGTCGAAGACGCCTTTCGCCGCCTGTCGATGCCCGGCCTATCGGCACCGGCCGGACCGCCGGTGGCCGACATTGCCCTGCGGGTCGGCAAGGGCATGATGGCGCAAGTGCGCGCAGCCTGGGCGGCCAGCGGCGCCGAGGGGGCGTTCCACGACCTGCACCTGGCGGATGACGCGGCGGTGCTGCGCTGCGTCGAGGCGCTGTGCCGCGACGTCTCGCGCCCGCTGATCCTGACCGCAAAGAACGCGGACCGGCTGACCCAGGTGCTGGCCAACGCCCGGGCCCGGGGCAAGCGGGTCATCGCCATGGTGTCGGACCTGGTGCCCGCGGCGCGCGACGGCTTTGTCGGGCTGGACGACCGGGCGGCGGGGCAGACCGCGGCCTTCCTGATCGGCCGGATGCTGGGCGATCGGCCCACAACCGTTGGCGTGGTGCTGGGAAGCCCGGCCTTCCGCTGCCACGAAGACCGCGAGATCGGCTTTCGCACCGGGCTGCGGGCGCATTTCCCCAAGGTGGTGATTGGCGGCGAGGCGCAGGGCGAGGACAGCGCCGACCTGACCCGCCGGGCCGTCTCCGCCCTGCTGAAGGGGCACCCGGCGCTTGGGGCGATCTACAACGTCGGCGGCGGCAACACCGGGCTGATCGACGCGCTGAGGGACGCCGGCCGGTTGTCGGACATGCTGGTCGTCGGGCACGAGGTCAACCCGGTGACGCTGCCGCTCTTGCAATCCGGCGCGCTGGATTTCGCCATAGCCGGCGATCCGGCCGACATGCTGGCCAGCGCGCTGCGCCTTGCCGTCGGCTCCGGTCAGGCCGACCCGCGCCCGCGCGGTTTCGGCATCTACACCCGCTTCAACCTGCCCGCCTTCTGACGCCCCGCCAGCGGGGCGTCGGATCTGGCCGAATCGTCGGCACGGCGGGGTTCTGGCGCCTGCTCAGTTTGCATCCCCGGGGCCAGGCCCCGGCCGGTGCCTTTGGCGCGGCCCGACAGTCATGACGCAAATTGAGGCGATCCGCGAAGTGAAATGAATATTCCACTTGCGTCATTTTCAGAACGTCTGCCATCAGCCTTGGCAAGGGAACGCGCGGCACGGCCGGAACCGGAGAAGGCAGATGGACGACACGCACTACGGCACCCGCAACAAGCGCGGCGACTACACCCCGAATGACCGGCTGGAACACGCGCCGCTGTTCGCCTTTCCGCCGCGCCCGCTGGCGCTGTTGAAATGGCTGCCGCATTACTTTCTGCCGTGGAACCTGATCTGGGCGGCCAGCGCCGTGGCCTGGTGGCTGTGGGTGGTGCCGCAGAAAGAGCAGATGCAAAGCCTGCAATGGGGCTGGGTGCTGTGGCTTTTCGCCGTCAACGCCATCGCCGTCTTTCTGTTCTATGGCGCGATCGAGCTGCACCTCTACGTCCGCCGGGCGCAGGGCAACCGGTTCAAGTACAACGCGAAATGGCCTGCGGAGCACAAATCCACCGCCTTCCTGTTCCAAAGCCAGACCCTCGACAGCCTGATCCGCGGCTTTGGCACCGGCGTGCCGATCTGGACCGCGTGGGAGGTGCTGGTGCTGTGGGCCTGGGCCAATGACGTCGGCTCCTGGGTGGCCCTGGACAACGGCTGGTATCTGTTCGCCCTGTGGCTGGTGCTGCCGGTGATCCACGAGTTCCATTTCTTCGTGATCCACCGGCTGATCCACATGCCCTTCCTGTACAAGTGGGTGCATTCGGTTCACCACAACTCGGTCAACCCCAGCCCCTGGTCGTCCCTGTCGATGCACCCGGTGGAACACCTGCTGTACTTCGCCACCGCGGCCTATCACTTCATCCTGCCGTCGCATCCGCTGCTGGCGATCTATCAGCTGCACTTTGCGGGCTTTGGCGCGGTGGTGGGCCATATCGGGTTCGACAAGATCGAGGTCGGCGAAGGCAGCGCCGTCGACAGCCACGCCTTTGCCCACTACCTGCACCACAAGTATTTCGAGGTGAACTATGGCGACGGGTTGATCCCGCTGGATCGCTGGTTCGGCACCTGGCACGACGGCAGCAAGGACGGCGATGCCCGGATGAACGCCCGCTACGAACAGACCAAGGCCAAGGCCAACGCCAAGGCCGCAAGGTCCGCCTGACCTGACCCAAGACACAGACCCTTCCCGCCGCCCCTTTCGGGGGAATGGCCGGGGCTTGCCTGCGACAGACCAAACATAACGGGAGGAAACCATGAAGACACTGTCCCTGACCGCCAGCCTGCTGGCCCTTTTGTCCGGTGCTGCCGGGGCCGAAACGATCGGCGTTTCGATCGTCAACTTCGACAACAACTTCCAGTCCCTGCTGCGCCAGGGGATCGAGGCGCGGGCCGCCGAGGTGGGCGCCGATGTGCAGATCGAGGATGCGCAGAACGACTCGGCCCGCCAATTGGACCAGATCAACAACTTCATCGCCTCTGGCGTCGATGCGATCATCGTGACGCTGGTGGATACCGCGGCCTCGCCCGCGCTGACCGCCGCCGCCGAGGCCGCGGGCGTGCCGCTGGTCTATGTGAACCTTGAGCCGCAGGACCTGTCGGCGCTGCCGGCGACCCAGGCCTATGTCGGCTCGAACGAGATCGAGTCGGGCACGCTGGGCGCCTTTGAGGCGTGCAAGCTGTTGCGCGGGCAGCTGAAATCGAACGGTGCCGATGGCTATGTCATCATGGGCAGCCTGTCGCACCAGGCCGCGGTGCAGCGCACCAAGGATGTCGAGGACGTCATCGGCATGGACATGTGCAGCTTCATCACGGTCAAGGACAAGCAATCGTCGGAATGGTCGCGCGACAATGCCAACAACCTGATGACCAACTGGCTGTCGACCGGCGATGTGCCGGACGTGGTCTTTGCCAACCACGACGACAGCGCCATCGGCGCTATCCTGGCGCTGAAGGCGGCCAATGTGCCAATGGAGGATGTGGTGGTGGTCGGCGTCGACGCCACGCCCGACGCGCTGCAATTCATGCAGGCGGGCGATCTGGACGTGACGGTGTTCCAGAACGCCAAGGCGCAGGGCGGCGGCGGCCTCGACATCGCGCTGAAGCTGGCCAAGGGCGAAGCGGTCGACCGGGTGACCTACATCCCCTTCGAACTGGTGACGCCGGCGAACATGGCCGACTACATCGGCAAGAACTGATGGCATCCGGCCCGGGCGGATATCTTGCCGCCCGGGTCCGGTTTCAAGGATACCCGACATGACCGAATGGATTGACGCCTGCGCGCTGGACGACCTGGAAGAAGAGGGGGTGCGCCGGTTCGACCACGGCGGGCGGACCTTCGCGATCTACCGGATGACAGGCGACGAGGTGTTCTGCACCGATGGCCTGTGCAGCCACGAGGCGGTGCATCTGTCGGATGGCCTGGTGATGGATTACCAGATCGAATGCCCCAAGCATTCCGGCGTGTTCGACATCCGCACCGGCGAGGCCCGGCGCCTGCCGGCCTGCGTGAACCTGCGCAGCCATGCGGCAAGGGTGGCAGCCGGTCGCGTGCTGGTGCAGGTCGGCTGACCCGCGCGGCGGGCCGGAACCGGCTTGAACCTCTGGCGTCGTCGCAACACAATCCGGTTCCGTATCGCCGCTCGACGCAGGGGAACCCGAGGATGACCGGACCACAGCCGACCGCCTGCGACATCCACCCGGGCTATCGCCCCGGCCTGATCGGCCGGATCACCGAGATGCACGCCAGCTACTACGCCCGGGCGGCCGGCTTTGGCCTGCCGTTCGAGTTGGTGGTGTCCAGTGGGCTGACCGAATTCGCGGGCCGGCTGGACCGCCCGATGAACGCCCTCTGGTCGGCGGTGGCCGGCGACCGGGTCCTGGGCTCGATCGCCATCGACGGCGAAGACCTGGGGGGCGGCCTGGCCCATCTGCGCTGGTTCATCGTGGACGATGCCCTGCGCGGCAGCGGCGCGGGCAAGCGGCTGCTGCGCGCCGCGCTCGACTTTGTCGATGCGCGCGGCTTCCAGGCCTGCCACCTGTGGACATTCTCGGGCCTTGCGGCGGCGCGGCACCTGTATGAGACGCAGGGCTTTGCGCTGGCCGAGGAACGGCCCGGGCGCCAGTGGGGCAGCGAGGTGCTGGAGCAGCGCTTTGTCCGCAGCACGCCGCGGTGAATGGGCGGCGCGGGCTCGTCATCGCGGATGGGCAACCGCCCAGGGCAGCCGGCTGGCGGCAGGTGCCGGTCTGGCGTCAGTGCCCAGACCCTGGGGGCATGCCCTCGCGGCAAAGGGCGGCCGGGACGGCGTTGCACTGGCCGGAGGGAAAGGGTGAGAGGCCGGACAACTCACTAGTGTAAGCAAAATCAATGGGTTGGTCTAGTTCCTGGCGCGGGAAATCGCTGAGATTCTGGCGCGAGAATTTTCGTCTGATGTCATGATCCTACGGGTCTGATTGCCAGAGCAAGTAGCGGGTGTTCATAGGTGATGCGCCAATCCTGGGGAACGGCTGGACCATTCCCGATCTCGACGCCTCATCCCGTGTCGAGAAACGCGCACAGGGCTCTCACGCGTTCTGGCGTCACCTTGGGGTCACGACCGCCGCTGATGACGCGGATGAACTCGATCCACGCCTGCTCGTTGTCCGTCAACTGGTCCCACGGTCCCGCCGGGGCCGTGGGGATGGTGATCGGTCCGTCTTTCATTTTCCGAAGATCCCGCGAAGCACTGACCGCGAGCGAGCGGTGAGCCTCGGGTCGCTGTTGTCGGAGGCATCGCGCAGCTCGGCGAGCCAGCCACGCTCGTTCTCCGTGGAGGGTGTGCCGAAGATGTCCGTGATGGCCTTTGCTGCCGTCGCTCCGACCGCCTGGTCGAGCGCCAGACGCATCAGATAGGCCGGGTCGACCTCCAGGGCCTTCGCGAGTGAGGGAACCCGGTCAAGCGGCACCTTGTTCCTTCCGTTCTTCAGGAAGGTCATCATGTTCGCGTTGGCGAAGCCTGCTTCGCTCGCGATCTCGGCTTGGGTCTTCTTGTAGGCAAGATCACGCACCCGGTCAGCGATCAGCTTCGCGGTAGCGGTGTTCTGGTAGGGGTTGGTCAAGGTTCTTCTCATGTGGTTGGTCGCAACACCTACCTACCGTTCTTCGTTACCGGGTTCGGGTGGAGACTTCACATGGTCAGAGGGAACTTCGCAGCGACCGAAGTCCTAGGAAACTGAAGCGGTCTCGATGGGGATGCCTCGGGTGCCAGCCGGTCCGGGGCGGCGCTGTTTGCCACTCCCTGAACGGGATGGACTCGTGGACGAGGCGAACAATCTTCCGCACGGTCACGAGGACCGCTCGACATAAGCACCTTTGGTTCGGAGGTTTGCGCGTTGTTGATATACGGAAGGAAGAAGCGGTGATCGGGC
>JAGPCN010000011.1 GCA_018058035.1 Fuscovulum sp. | reverse complement strand
CCTTTGTCCGCGTGACCGTGACGCCGACGACGGTCGAAAGCACCTTTGGCGCGGCCTTCGCCGCCCTGACCGGAAACCAGGATCGCGACTATGACCTGGGCGCGACGGCCGTGGCGGGCCTGTCGATCTTTGCCTGCGATGTCACGCCGCTGATGTTCTGCCTGCCGAACCCCGACTTCAAGGCCGACGAGCACATCGGCGAGATGATCCGCCTGCGGTCGGGCGGAAATGGTGCGGCCTGGGGGCCCGGGGACTTTGGCTTTCTTGACCCCGACAAGATCGAGGTCGACGAAAACGGCCCCTGCGCCGGGTTGAACGGCGTGCAGATGGACGCCTGCCTGATGGGCGCGGTGGACAGCATCACCCAATGCTTCAACCAGCGCGGCGTCGACCTTGAGCCGGGCCAGAAGGTCGGCATCGAAGACGCCATCTTCAACGTCCGCTTCGACATCTACCGGTCGATCATGAACGGCCGTCGCAACAATCCCGCCTATGCGCCGGCCCCGAACGTGATCAAGGGCATCGTGCCGAACGGCGGCGGTTCCTGCATCAACAATGCCCGGGTTTCACCCGACACGGTCGCCCTGCCGCGGGATGACTGCTTTGTCAGCGGCACCTGTGGCCGGTTCGGCACCGGCGTCTGGTCGGCCGGCCGCACCACCTATGTCGCGCGCAACTATGGCGGCAGCGATCCTCATCCCGCCGCGCTGACCCGCTACGGCTATTACCTGGCGGAAATCGCCCGCGCCGGCGCCGGCCCGATCCTGACCGGGCGGGCCGAGACCGGGCGGCCGATCTGTTCGGGCAGCACGCCTGCCGGGCCGGACCGCCGCGTCATCATCGTGGCGGGCATCGACTGTGCGGCGAATTCGATCCGCGGGGCGGCCAGCGACGTGCCGGTGCGCGAATTCTTCAAGATCTTCCTGACCGAGCCGGTCGGCCAGGATGGCAGCTCTCCGCCGCGGCTGGACATCTGGGGCGAGATCATCGGCTCGGCCAGCGAGACGGGCACCGGCGCCACCGGGTCCGGCGGCATCGTTCGCGATGTCGTGCAACTGTACAGGTAGAGCGATGAAACCGGCCCCGTTCCCCCACTCCCGTCCGGCCCTGACCCGCTTCCGCAAGGACGAGACTGGCGCGCAACTGCTGGAGTTTGCCATCGTCCTGCCGCTGATGCTGCTGGTCTTTGCGGTCATCGTCGAAGGCGGGCGGCTGATGTGGTCTTACCAGACCGTGGTCTCGGGCGTGCGGGATGCCACCCGCTACCTGGCCCGAGTGGCGCCGCGCGACATCTGCAGCGCCGGCGGATCGGTCGGCAGCTATGGATCGCTGCTGACGACGATCGTCCGGCAGGCAAACGATGGCGGGACGGTCCTGCCAAGCGGTGTCCGCGTGCTGTCGGTGACGCCGTCGCTGTCCTGCCCGCCAGGAGATTTCCGGTCGGACGAGGCGCCGATCGTCAGCGTTGCCGCCGTGGTCGAGATCACCTTTCCCTTTGCCGGCCTGTTCGCGTTCGCCGGCGGTTCGCTGGGCACCCTGAGCACCCAGGTTGCCGACCAGAGCCGGGTGTTCGGATCATGACCGCCCGCATCCGCACCGCCCGCCTCCGCCCAGGGACCCCGCGCAGCCTGCCCGGCGACGAAAGCGGCGCCACGCTGGTGGAATTCGCCATCGTGGTCAGCCTGTTCCTGCTGATCCTGTTCGGCATGGTCGATTTCGGTCGCCTGGCCTATCACGTCGTCACCACCGAACGCGCGACGCATGCGGCGGCACGTCTTGCGGCGGTTCGTCCCCCGGCCTGCGCGGGGGTGCCCGACACCAACCTGCGCGATACCGCGGGGACGGGGACCTACGACTACGGCACCAGCTGCAATGCCGGCGGGGCGATCTGCGACAACCCCGGCCCGGTCACCTGCCTGGGGTCTGCCGCCAACGCAACCGCCTCCGAGGTCTGGGCCGTCGTCCAGACCACGCTGCCGCCCGAGGCGACGATCTCGAACATCCGCTTCACCTATTCCTACGACCCCAACCTGGGCTTTCTGGGCGGGCCCTATGTGCCGGTCGTGACGGTGGAACTGGAAGATGTCGCCTTCGATTTCGTGACACCCCTGTCGGCCCTTGCCGTGGTCGCAGGCGTGGCGCCGGGGGCATCGGCCATCCCCGGCAGCCTGACCCTGCCGTCGCAAAGCGCCTCGACACCCGGAGAAGACCTTGCCCAGGGCGAGAATGGATAAGGCTGCGATGCAGCAAGGAAACCAGGAATGACCAGCGACAAGTCCATCATCCTCATTTCGGAAGACAGCGCCTTCAAGGAACGCTTCTCGGCGGTGGTCCGGGCCGCGGCGGGGCTTAGCGTGACCGAATGTGACGCCACGCTGGCCAAGATGAACGGCAAGGCGCAGGATCTGGCCCGGCAGTCCGAGCTGATCATCTTTCAGGCCCAAAGCGACCCGTCCAGCGACGTCGAGGCGCTGAAGGGCATCCTGCAAAGCGGTGGCAGCGCACGTCTGCTGGCGGTCAGCGACAGCGCGACGACCTTCGGCGCGGCGCACCGGCTGATGCGGGCCGGTGTTTCCGAAGTCGTGCCGGATACGCTGGGCGATACCGAGATCGGGCGGATCGTGGCCAAGCTGGCCATGCCGCGCCGCCTGACGCTGACCAACCCGGACGTGCGCGACGGGCAGGTGATCGCCATTTCCAAGGCGCGCGGCGGCATCGGCGCGACGACGCTGGCGGTCAACCTGGCGGACGCGCTGTGCGGCAGCAAGAGCCGCTTCGGTCGGGCGACGGCCCCGCGGCACAAGGTCGTCCTGGTGGACCTGGACCTGCAGTTCGGGGCGGTGGCCGGCTTTCTGGACCTGCCGCCGAACGATGCCTTCTATCGGCTGGCCAAGGACCGGCACGACCCCGACTCGGTGTTCCTCGACCAATCCGTGATCCAGATGGACAACGGCCTTGACGTGCTTGCGGCCCCCGATGGCTTCATGCCGCTGACGGCGATCGGCAGCGACCAGATCAGGGCGCTGATCCATCGGTTGCAGCAGAAATACGACTTCGTCGTGATCGACCTGCCGCAGGTCATGGTCGAATGGCTGACGCCGGTGATCGAGGCCGCCGCGCGCGTCTTTGTCCTCACTGGCACCTCGGTTCCCTTCGTCCAGCAGTCGCGGCGTCTGATCGACTTCTTCCGGGAGCAGAACCCGGCGGTCGAGGTCGAGATCGTGATCGGCAAGGAGAAGAAGCCGCTGCTGACCTCGCGGCGCCACTCCGAGGCCGAAAAGGCGCTGGAGCAGAAGTTCAGGAACTGGCTGCCGCGCGAAGACCGCGTTGCCGCCGATGCGATGGATCAGGGCCGGCCGCTGTCGAAATGCGCGCCGGGCAGCGCCCTTGCCAAGACCATCGCCAGGATCGCCGCCGACCTTGTGTCGGCCAAGGAAAACGCGGCCGGCACGGCCGCCAAAAGACGCTAGACGACGGGGGGACTGAAAGCATGTTCAAGGATTTCGTGAGCCTGGGCAAATCGGGCGGCAAGCCCAGCACGGTGCTCCCCTTCTCGCGCCCGGACGGGAATCCGCAGCCGGATCCGCTGATCCTGGTCACCGAAGACCCGGCGCGGGAAGCGGCGCTGGAGCTGAAAAGCCGGATGCACGAGGTGCTGCTGGACCGGCTGAACCTGGCGGCGATCGAAAAGGTGGATCCCGAAGAGCTGCGCCGGGAAGTGTCGGCGCTGGTCAACGACGAATTGCGGTCGGCGAACATGCCGATGCGGGCCGAGAACTTCAAGCAGCTGATTTCCGAGCTGATGGACGAGGTGATGGGCCTTGGCCCGCTGGAACCGCTGATCGCGGACCCGACCGTCAACGACATTCTCGTGAACGGCCACAAGAACGTCTATGTCGAGCGCAACGGCATCCTCGAGCGGTCGCGCGCCCGGTTCCGCGACGAACGCCATCTGCTGCGGATCATCGAGAAGATCGTCTCTCGGGTCGGGCGACGGGTGGACGAAAGCAACCCCTGGGTCGATGCGCGCCTTGAGGACGGCAGCCGCGTCAACGCCATCATCCGGCCCTGCGCCATCGACGGCCCCAGCCTGTCGATCCGCAAGTTCAGCCGCAATCCGCTGACGCTGGACCGGCTGATCGAGATCGAGACCCTGACCCCCGAGGCGGCCCGCTTCATGCGGGCGCTGGTCCAGGCGCGGATGAACATCCTGATCTCGGGCGGCACCGGGTCGGGCAAGACCACGCTGTTGAATGCGATTTCCGCGGCCATAGATGAACGGTCGCGCATCGTGACCATCGAGGACGCCGCCGAACTGCAGCTGCAGCAGGCCCATGTCGTGCGGCTGGAGACCCGCCCGCCCAACCCGAACGGCCAGGGCGCGGTGGCGCAGCGCGACCTGGTGCGCAACGCCCTGCGGATGCGGCCCGATCGCATCATCGTGGGCGAAGTGCGGGGCCCCGAGGCCTTTGACATGCTGCAGGCGATGAATACCGGCCATGACGGCAGCATGACGACCGTTCACGCCAACTCGGCCCGCGATGCCATCAGCCGGATCGAGCAGATGGTGACGATGATCGGCCTTGACTTGCCGATGTCGGCGGTGCGGTCGCAGATCGCCTCGGGCGTGCATGTGGTCATTCACGCGGCCCGCCTGTCGGACGGGCGCCGCCGGATCATGTCGATCAGCGAAATCACCGGCATGGAAGGCAACGTCATCACCATGCAGGACATCTTCGTGTTCCGCAGGCTGGGCAAGTCCGACGATGGCCGGATCCTGGGCGATTTCACCGCCACCGGCATCCGCCCGCATTGCATGGATACCCTTGTCTCTTCCGGCGTGTCGGTCGACCCGGCGGACTTCATTCCGCGGAGGTAGCCATGCAGGGCCTGATAACCGAGCAGACGCTTCTCTACCTGGTCTACCTGGGCATCGGGGTCGGAGTGCTGTTGGCGATGACCGCGCTGAAGGCGCTGACCAACCGGGCCGAGACCGCAACCGAGGCACGGTCGCGCCGGATGCGGATGATCCGCCAGGGGGTCAGCCTGGAACAGCGGATCGCCCTGCTCAAGCCCGCGGACCAGGCCGACAGTTCCGCGACCGGACCGGTCGCCCGGCTGGGGCGCCTGCTTCGCAAGGCGGGGCTGATGCTGTCTCCCGCCGCCTTTGTCGGCCTTTGCCTCGGGTTGTCGCTGGTGGTCTTTGCGGCCCTTGCGCTGCGGCTGAACCCGGTGCTGGCGGCGGCGGTGGCGGTTCTGCCCGGCTTCGGGGTGCCCCTGGCCGGGGTGCTGATCCGTATCCGCCGCAAGACCGATGCCCTGATTGCCCAGCTTCCCGATGCGCTGGACCTGATGGCGCGCGGCCTGCGCGTGGGTCATCCCCTGAACACGTCGATCGGTGCCGTGGCGCAGGAAATGGCCGACCCGATCGGCAGCGAGTTCGGACTGGTCTTCGACCAGATCAACTACGGCGACGACCTGCCCGACGCCTTTCAGGAATTCGCCGAGCGCGTCGACATCGAGGACGTGCATTACCTGTCGTCGTCGATCGGCATCCAGCATGGCACCGGCAGCGACCTGGCCCGCGTCATCGAGGTGCTGTCAAAGGTCATCCGGTCGCGCATCATGATGCGGCGCAAGATCAAGGCGATCTCGGCCGAGGGCAGGTTGACGGCGATCTTCCTGTCCTGCGTGCCGGTGCTGATGTTCGGCTTCACCTCGGTTTCGTCGCCCAACTACTACGGCGGGGTCATGGACGATCCGCTGTTCCTGCCGATGGCCGCGGCGGTGATCCTGCTGACGGCCCTGAACGCGCTGGTCATGCACCGGCTTGTGAACTTTCATGTCTGACCGGCGGAGCGACCGATGCTGAGCTATCTTCAGGCACTTTCAATTCGTCTTGGCCTGCCCTTGGAAAGCCTGCTTGCCATCGGTGTCGGGCTGGGGGTCCTCTTGTTGCTCTGGGCGGTGCTGACGGCCGTCCGGCGGCCGGATCCGGCCGTGCAGCGCATTGCCGCGATTGCCGGCGCGCGCCGGCTGGACCGGATGGACCGGGCGCTCTTGCTGCCTTCGGCCAAAGGCCCTTCGGGCCTGATGAAGGCCTTTGTCCCGACCCGGGAAGAAAAGCTGGGCGCGCTGCAGCGCAAGTTGATCCAGGCCGGCGTCACGCGACCGAATGCGGTGGGGCTGTACACGGCGGTCCGCATCGCGCTTGCCCTTGGCCTTCCGCTGGCGTTCCTGGGGCTGACGGCCCTGGCGCGGCTGCCCGGCACGCCGTTGCCGGCTGCGGTGCAGGCCTGGCTGGTCGGGCGCAGCACGATCGGAACCTACCAGATCCTGTCCATCCTGCTGGCCCTGGGCTACTTCCTTCCGTTCAAGTGGCTGGAGGCGAAGGCCGCCGCGCGCCGGCGGCGCATCGAAGAGGCCTTCCCGAACGCGCTGGACCTGCTGCAGGTTTCGGTCGAGGCCGGGCTGGGCTTTGATGCCGCGATGACACGGGTGGGCAACGAGCTTCGGCGTGCCGCGCCCGAGATCGCGCAGGAATTCCTGGCCGTCCAGTTCCAGGTGCAGGCCGGCAAGGCGCGCGACCAGGCGATGCGCGAGATGGCCGACCGGGTCGGGATCGACACGATCCGCTCCTTCGCAGGCATGGTGCAGCAATCGATGATGTTCGGCACCAGCATGTCGCAGGCAATGACCACCTATGCAGAAGAGATGCGCCTGATCCGAGAGGTCCGCGCCCAGGAAATGGCGAACAAGCTGCCCGTCAAGATGTCGGGCGTCATGGCCTCGCTGATGCTGCCGGCGCTGGTGCTTCTGACCATCGGTCCGGTCATCATCCGCTACATGCGGCAATTCTAGGCCATGCTTAACGAATCACGCGCGATCCACAGAATGGTTAACAGATTCATCCACAGGTGAATCCGGCGCGGGAAAGAAGCCGAATTATGCGCGCTCCGGTTGTAAAAATGGGGCGAAATTGCGGCAACATCGCGGCGGAATTGACCAAATTGCCTTGTGTATCCACAATTTGGGCATGGTGGGGCGGTTCTTCGGGGTTGCGGGTAAATTCCATGACTACGCATGACGCAAGATTGGCGATGTCCGAGACTGCCAGATTGGCCGAATACGGAATGATCGGAGCCATTGCGGGGTGGTGCGAGGCGCTTCATGGCAAGAGCCCGCTTGCTCGCGGCCTGCAACTGATCGGCACCGGCATGGATGCCGAAGCCACGGCCGTCGTGCGCTATGTGCGGGCCGGTGGTGCCGATGGCCGACCGCTGACCTGGGACCGTGCCCCGGCCGAGGTGCGCGGCGGTCGGCTGCAGCGCGGCTTTGCCCGGTCCCTGCTGGGCCAGTATTTCGACTCGGCTCGTCCCGGCAGCCTGTGGTTCCGCTCGATGCTGGATGATGTGTCGCAGGACCTGAGGGATTTCCAGCTGGACCGCGTGCTGAGGGAACTGGTCGTCATCCCGCTGGATGTGGGCGACCGTTTCGTCGACACGATCGAGCTGCATTTCGAGGACCGGCTGCGCCCGTTCCAGCAGCACCTGCTGAGCAATCTTGCGCCGGTGCTGTCGCAGACCTGGAAGAACCGCGCCCAAGGAATGTTCACCGAGGACATTCTGCGCCGGTCCGAACAGCAGCGTGGCCTGTCCGGGTCCACGCCCATCCTCAGCACCGAGAACCCCGCGCGCCTCAGCCGCGCCGAATATCGCGTCGGCCTGATGCTCAGCCGCGGCCTTTCGACCGACGAGGTGCGCGAGGCGCTGAAGATCCAGGACTCCACCCTGCGGACCCACCTCGGCAACCTTTACGCCAAGACCCGGGCCGCGAACCTGAGCGAGCTTGTCTACCTTCTGGTCTCGGCGGCACCGCACGACTCCAGGCGCGGCGCGACTGCGGCAAGGCTGGCGTGATGGACATCGGGCTGGCCGGGCTTCTGGCGATCCTGCCGATCCTCGGCGCAAGCGCCGTCAGCGACCTGCGGGCACTTCGCATTCCGAACCTGCATGTGCTGGCCGTGCTTTGTGTGTTTGCGATCTGCGCCCCGTTCCTGCCGTCGTGGTCCGAGCTTGCTCTTCGCCTGACCGCCGCGGCCTTGGCTTTTGCCGCCGGATTCGTGCTGTTTGCCCTGCGCATGCTGGGAGGCGGCGACGTGAAGATGATGGCAGCGGTCTTCCTGCTTGTGCCGGCAAGCGACAACCTGCTGTTTCTTCAGTTCTTTTCGGTTGCGCTTCTGATGATCAGTGTCGGCATGATGATCCTGCAACGCCTTCCGGCCGGTGTTCGGCCGGCCTGGCAAAGCGCCCGGTTGCAGGGCCATGTGCCGGTTGCCGTCGCCATTGCGGGCGGTTCGGTCGCGCTTGTGTCGTATCGCCTGCTTGCCGCCTGATCCCTTCGGCCTTGTCCGGCCGCCCATTCCGACTTGGCAACGGACCTGCGCTTTGGAACACTCATGGTCCAGCAACCCAACAGATCGGTGACGACGATGTTTCCAGCCCGCCGCGTCCTTCGTCACCTTGCCCTGGCCCTGGTGGCCCTGATTGCCGTCGACGCCGGCCCTGCGACGGTGGGTGCCGCCCATGCCGAGGATCGCGTCATCGGCGCCTCTGGCTCGGCCGAGGGTCTGTATCGTCAGGGCGTGCAACTGGTCTACGCGACGAATGTGGTGACCGAAGACACGTTGCGGGGGGTCGGGCTGCTGGAGCGATCCGCAGACCTTGGCAACGTCCAGGCCATGCTGCAACTGGGCAGCCTCAGCCTGTACGGCCAGCTTTTCCAGCGTGACTGGGACAAGGCGCGGTCCTGGTTCGACAAGGCCGCCGAGGCGGGGGACTGGTCCGGCCTTGCCCAGTACGGCGGCATGCTGATGTGGTCCGAGCGCAACTGGCGCGAAGGGCAGGACCTGCTGGAACAAGCCGCCGAGCGCGGCATCACGTCGGCCTGGGTCACGCTGGCCGAAGGCGCGACCTATGGCTACCTGGGCGGCGGGCGCGTCTCGCGCGCCAAATATGCCGGCTACGCCGAGAAGGCCCGCGCCGCCGGCGAGCCGCGGATCGCGGTGCTGGAGGCCTCCCGCTACCAGTGGGGCATCTCTGTCGATGCCAGCGGAGCCAAGGCGGTCGAGATCCTTCGAGAGGCAGCCGACGCCGGAAACGCCGAGGCCGCCCTGGCGCTGGTGAACCTGCTGCGCGACGGCAATGGCCAGAACGTCCGCCGCAATCCGGCGGCGGCAAGTGCGGCGATGCAGGACTATGCGCAGCTGTTCAGCGAAACCGAAAAGTGGCAGCTGGAGCGCGCCCTTCAGGCCGCCCGGGCCCGAGGCGCAGAGGAATACGCGGCCCTGGCCCGCGAGATTCTGGCCCGTGGCAATCTGGTGACCAAGGACTTTGGCCCGATGCTGATGAAGGCAAACCTGAACGCGGCGATCTACGTTCTGCAGGCCAAACTTTCGGCCGCCGGCGCCGACCTGGGCGCGCCCGACGGCCTTGCGGGTTCGCGCACCCTGGCCGCCATGTACACCGCCTGCATGAAGGCCGCTCCGCCGTCTGCCTGCAAAGACAGCGTGATGCGCAAGGACGTGATCGCGGCGCTGTACACGCAGCGATGACGGCACGCCCGGCACGGTCGGGCGCCAGAATCTTCTTTCCGCTACGTCAATTAGCTGGTTTGGCGAATCGGTCATTTGGACGCGTCGCCCCCAATGGATGTGACCCTAAAAGGAATTCATCTCAGGATTGAATCGTATTGTGAGATTTGTGCAAAAATACGCAACATATGGAAGCAACCTGGTGAATTGCGGTGAAATTAAGGCAGATTGCGGCACCTCGTTGACAGGATTGCGGCGGAGGTAGATTCTGAAGCGGCAAGAAAATCGTTTTACACCGATGGGTTGAGAAAACTTCGGCACTTGTCGGACCCGATGCCGGCGCAGGGTGTGTGTAACGAACTGGAATTGATCGCGGTCGCCGACCGCAGGACAGGATCTGAAAGACATGACGCTGTGGACGAACAGGCCGGCCGCCCAGACGGGCGCAGCCGGGGAAGGCAAGGTTGTTCTTGTGGCAGGCGGGGCCGGGTTCCTCGGCTCGGCCCTGTGCGAACGCGTGCTTGCCGACGGTGGCACAGCCATCTGCGTCGACAACCTTTTGACCGGCGACATCGCCAACATCGCTCCCTTCCTGTCGAACCCGCAGTTCCGCTTTCTGCAACAGGACATCCTGGCGCCGATCCGGGTCGCCGGCGTCGTGAACGAGATCTACAACATGGCCTGCCCGGCCTCGCCGCCACGCTACCAGGCCGACCCGATCCACACGATGCGAACCAGCTTCGAAGGGTCGCTGAACCTGCTGAACCTGGCGGCCCAGAAGGGCGCCCGCATCCTTCAGTCCTCGACCTCCGAGGTGTATGGCGACCCCGAGATCGCCCTGCAGCACGAGGGCTACCGCGGCAACGTCAACACGGTCGGCCCGCGCGCCTGCTATGACGAGGGCAAGCGCGCCGCCGAGACGCTGTTCTGGGAATACGGCGCGCATCGCGGCGTGGAAACCCGGATTGCCCGGATCTTCAACACCTACGGTCCCCGGATGCACCCCGACGACGGCCGGGTCGTGTCGAACTTCATCGTCCAGGCTCTGCGGGGCGAAGCGCTGACCGTCTACGGCGACGGCACGCAGACCCGCAGCTTCTGCTACGTCGACGATATGGTCGAAGGGCTGATGCGGCTGATGGCAAGCGACGAGAAGATGCCGGTGAACCTGGGCAATCCGGGCGAATTCACCATGCTGGAGCTGGCCGAAAAGGTGCGCCGGGTCGTGGGGGTTGACGTGCCCGTCGTGTTCCGGCCGCTGCCGCAGGACGATCCCCGCCAGCGCAAGCCGGACATCGACCGGGCGGCGCATATCCTGAACTGGGCGCCGACGGTGTCGCTGGCACAGGGCCTGCGCCCGACGGTCGAATGGTTTGCGGAGCGGCTGAAGTCCGACCAGCGAAAGACTGCCCGGGTTTCCTGAGATGGAAAGCGCCGTCCTAGTGACGGGCGGGGCCGGATACATCGGCTCCCATGCCTGCAAGGCCCTCAGGGCGTCCGGCCTTGTTCCGGTGGTGCTGGACAACCTGTCCACCGGCCATGCCGATGCCGTGCGCTTTGGCCCTTTCGTGCGCGGCGACGTGCGCGATGCCGGCCTGGTCGCCCGGGCGCTGACGGATCATCGCTGCGTGGCGGTGATCCATTTCGCCGCCTCGGCCTATGTCGGGGAAAGCATGGCGCTTCCCGGCAAGTACTATGACAACAACCTGGGCGGAATGACCGGGTTGCTGGAGGGGTGCGCCCGGGCGGGGGTCGGGCGCGTCGTCTTTTCGTCCAGTTGCGCGACCTATGGCATCCCCGACACGCTGCCGATCCGCGAGACGACACCGCAGCGCCCGATCAACCCCTATGGCCGGACCAAGCTGGTCTGCGAATGGATGCTGGCCGACCACGCGGCCGCGCACGGCCTGCGGCATGCCGCGCTGCGCTACTTCAACGCCGCCGGTGCCGACCCGGAGGGAGAGCTGGCCGAACGCCATGACCCCGAGACGCACCTGATCCCGCTGGCGCTGCAGGCCGCTTCGGGCCAGCGGGGGCCGCTGCAGGTGTTTGGCACCGACTACCCCACGCCCGACGGCACCTGCATCCGCGATTACATCCATGTGGCCGATCTGGCCCGGGCGCATGTGCTGGCGCTTGGCCACCTGCTGAACGGCGGCGACAGCCTGGCGGTCAACCTGGGCACGGGGCGCGGCCTGTCGATCCGCGATATCCTGGACGGCGTGTCCCGCCTGTCGGGCCGCCCGGTTCCCGTGACCTGGGGACCGCGCCGTCCCGGTGATCCGCCGGCGCTGGTGGCCGATCCGGCCCTGGCCTGGGACCTGCTGCGCTTCAGGACTGATCGGTCGGACCTTGAGTCGATCCTGCGGGATGCGGCCCCCTCCTTCGGCTTGACGCCGGTCCGGGCCTGACCGATGTATCCTGCGGTGAGCCAGTCGCCCTATTCCCGCCCGACTCCCGTACCGATGCGCCGGCCGCTTGCGCGTGCCGGGCAGGCAGTGTTCGTCCGGTCGATCTTTTCGCGGCGGCAGATGGCGACCTATGCGGCGCTCTGTGCCGCCTGGGCGGTCGCGGTGGTGTATTTCTGGGTCTGGTGGCTGGACCCGGCGCATTTCGTCGGCTGGGTGCCGTTCCTGTTCGCCACCATCCCGCTGCTGTGGCTGCACGGGCTGCAGCTGTTCTTCGTCTACGTCCTGCTGCACGCTTCGCGGTCGGCCGCGCCCGACCCGGTTCCGGGGCAGTGGCGCGTCGCGATGATCGTCACCAAGACGCCGTCCGAACCTTTCGAGGTGCTGCGCCGCACGCTTGAAGCGATGCTGGCCCAGGATTACCCGCATCACACCTGGCTGGCCGACGAAGATCCCGACCCGGAAACCCGCGACTGGTGTTCCCGGCATGGCGTGCGCATCTCCACCCGCAAGGGCGTGACCGCCTATCACCAACCCGTCTGGCCCCGGCGCACGCGCTGCAAGGAAGGCAACCTGGCGTTCTTCTACGATTTCTGGGGATATGAGGATTACGACATCGTCTCGCAGCTGGATGCCGACCATGTGCCCCAGCCCGGATACCTGCGCGAGATGGTCCGTCCCTTTGCCGATCCGTCGGTCGGCTATGTCAGCGCCCCGTCGATCTGCGCCCTGAACGCCAGGGAAAGCTGGGCCGCGCGCACCCGTCTTCATACCGAAGCCGCCTTTCACGGCCTGTTCCAGACCGGCTATACCCGGGCCTTCGCGCCGATGTGCATCGGGTCGCACTACGCGGTGCGGACCCGGGCGCTGCAAAAGATTGGCGGTCTGGGCCCGGAACTGGCCGAGGATCATTCGACCTCGATGCTGATGAATGCCGGTGGCTGGCGCGGCGTCCATGCCATCGACGCCATCGCCATCGGCGACGGCCCGGCCAGTGTGGCCGACCTGGTGACGCAGGAATTCCAGTGGTCGCGCAGCCTGTTGTCGCTGCTGTTGCAGCATACCGGCCGCTATTTCAGCGCCCTCCCGCCCCGGCTGAAGTTCCTCTTCGTGTTCTGCCAGCTGTGGTACCCGCTGTTCGCCGCCACCTCGGCGATGCTGTACCTGGCGCCGGTCATGGCCCTGGCCTTCGATCTGCGCTACGCCGACGTGACCTACCCCGATTTCGTGCTTCATGCGGCGCCGGCGGTGATCTTTCTGACGATGATCGCGTTCCGCATCCGCCGCGACGGCTTTTTCCGGCCGCATGATGCCCCGGTCATCAGCTGGGAAAAGGCGCTGTTCCTGCCGCTGCAATGGCCCTGGGTGTTCTGGGGCTGCGCCATGGCGATCCGTGACCGCCTGACCGGAACCTTCGTCGACTTCCGCATCACCCCCAAGGGCAGCGCCGCTGCCCGCGCCTTGCCGTTCAAGGTGCTGGCGGTCTATACTTTCCTTGCGCTTGGGGCGACGCTGCCGGTGCTGTTCAGCGCCGATCTAGCGGATGCCAGGGGGTTCCTGCTTCTGGCGCTATTGAATGCCGTGCTTTATGCGGCGGTGGTGATCGTGATCGTCCTGCGCCATTTCATCGACACCGGCGCGCTGCGCTTTCAGACCCCTCTGACCAGCCTGTGGCAGACCTGCGCGGCCGTGACGGTTGCGGTGACGGTGGTCCTGGGTTTCAGCTGGCGCGGCATCGAAAGCGTTCAGGCCCTGGCCTTCGGTCTGGAGCCCCTGCGCCTTGTGCGCGTCGAATACGGAGTCGCCGGCGCCGGCCACCAAGCCAAGGACCGAAGCTATTTCGTCTGGGACCCGGGTTGGATCTCGCGCCCGGACTTCGAAACCGAATGACCCGAAGAAACGAGGAGAGAACGACATGACCCGCTTTCATCCAGCTGACGCGATCACGACGTCTCTTGCAGTGCTGGCCATTGCGGCCGTCCCGACCCTGGCCGCCCCGCCCGGCCCGCTGCCGTTCGGGGTCTATGATCCGGACGGTCAGTTCATCAACGATGCCGAAGTGACGATCGAGCATGTCTTCCTGCCCTGGGAAGACGTGAACCTGGCCTCACTCCTTGAAGCCGATGTCTACGCCCTGGAACGCAAGCGCGCCCTGCTCATCACGATCGAACCCTGGACCTGGACCCGCGACGAACGCAACACCGCCGACTTCCTGTGGAACGGCATCCAGCAGGGCTATTACGATGCGAACATGAGGGCAGTCTGCGCCGTCATCGGAACCCTGCAAAGCCCGGTCTCGGTGCGTTGGGGGCATGAAATGGAAACCGATGACGGCCAGTTCATCTGGTCGGCCTGGAAGCCCGAGAACTACATCGTCGCATTCCGCCGCATGACCGAGATCTGCCGCGCCGAAGCGCCGAAAATCAACGTGATCTGGTCGCCGATCGGCCTTGAGAACGCATCGGACTACTATCCCGGCGACGACTATGTCGACCTGGTCGGCCTGTCGATCTTCGGCTACGAGGCCTGGGAAAAGGCAATCCTTGGCGGGCCGCAGGATTACGCCGAGGTGCTGACCCAGCGGTACGACGAGGTCAAGCAGTACAACAAGCCCGTTGTGGTTGCCGAGGTCGGCTATACGGGCAGCCAGGCCTACGTCGACGGGTGGGAGGCAAAGGTCCGCGAAGCCCGGCCCGATCTGCCGCTGCTGGTCGGGGCCGTCTACTTCAACCAGAAGGAAGTCTATCCCTGGCCGAACGATTTCGGCTACCCGGACTGGCGGATCAATTCTCGCGTTACGCCGTGAATGGTCAAACTTTAGCCACAATCTGCCCGAATTTCGGCCGGATTGCCGCGTCTTAATCCGTCGTTGACCGGCAGGGGCCACCCTGTCGGAAACGACAGGATGACTCGGCATGACAACGAAACGGTCCTTTGCAGCGATCACCGGCGCGGCCGCCGTGGCAATCTTCGGCTCCGTTGCCGCCGCGTCAGAGGCGCAGCCTGTCTCCGGCTTCGACTGGATGGCGAACGGCGCGCAGACCGTCGCCGGGGCCGATCGGCTTGAAGAGGCCAGGGTTGCCGTCCGCAAGGCCCGCGAGCTGAACGCGAATGCCACATGGGTTTGCTCTCCGGCCGGGTTCGGCAAGCGTTCTCACTGCGAACGGGGCTGATCCAAAGGTACGCCCCGGACCGCAAGGCATCCTTGATCGGGCGCTGTTCGTCGGTGCCGTGGGCAGCGAAAGCAGGCACTGATCCCCTTCGCCTCAGACATGCTGCGCGGTCCGGTTGACGCAGTTCTGTCAGGCCGCGATGAAGTCGCGCACGAAGGCGGTGGCGGGCCTTGCGCGGATGTCCTGGGGCTTGCCGATCTGCTCGATGCGGCCCATCGACATGACGACCACCAGGTCGGCCAGCTCCATCGCCTCTTCCTGGTCATGGGTGACGAAGACGGTGGTCAGGCCGGTGGTGTCATGGATGTCGCGCAGGCCCTGGCGCAATTCGCGGCGCACCTTGGCATCCAGCGCGCCGAAGGGTTCATCCAGAAGCAGCATCCGGGGTTCAATGGCCAGCGCACGGGCCAGCGCGACGCGCTGGCGCTGGCCGCCGGACAACTGGGCGGGATAGCGCGCGCCGATGTCGGGCAGCTGGATCAGCTCCAGCAGGCGGGTCACCCGGCGGGCGATCTCGGCCCGCGGCGGGCGCAAGGCGCGGGGCCGCGCGTTCAGGCCATAGGCGATGTTGTCGAAGACCGTCATGTGGCGGA
The DNA here is from genome assembly GCA_018058035.1 of Fuscovulum sp. GTDB lineage: Bacteria > Pseudomonadota > Alphaproteobacteria > Rhodobacterales > Rhodobacteraceae > Pseudogemmobacter. The sequence continues at coordinate 12,515 of JAGPCN010000011.1, read as the reverse complement.
ACAGGGCATAGCTTTGGAACACAAAGCCCGCCCGGCGGTCCTGCACGGTCAGCCCGGTGGCATCCTGCCCGTCGAACAGCACCCGGCCCGAGGTCGGGAATTCCAGCCCGCCCAGGATGCGCAGCAGCGTGGTCTTGCCCGAACCCGAAGGGCCCAACAGCGCCACCAGCGCCCCCGAGGGCAGCGACAGCGACACCGGATGCAGCGCCGCCGTGGCGCCGAACAGCTTGGAGATTTCGTCGATTTCGATGTGCATGGGCGGTCTCCTAATGGCGGCTTGTCGCGGCAAGCTGGTCGGCATGGCGGATTTCCAGGGCGGTCTTCAACAGCAGGGTAACCAGCGCCAGCAGCGCCAGCACGGCGGCCAGCGAGAAGGCCGCGACCGGCAGGTATTCCTGGTACAACAGCTCGATCGTGGTGGGCATGGTTGCGGTCTGGCCGCGGATCTTGCCCGAAACCACGGCGACGGCGCCAAACTCGCCCATGGCGCGGGCGTTGCACAGCAGGACGCCGTACATCAGTGCCCAGCGGATGTTGGGCAGCGTGACGGTGCGGAACACCCGCCAGCCGCCCGCGCCCAGCGTCAGCGCGGCCTCTTCCTCGGCCCGGCCCTGTTCGATCATCACCGGGATCAACTCGCGCGCGACAAAGGGAAAGGTCACGAACAGGGTGGCCAGGATGATGCCGGGCAGGGCGAAGACGATCGGAAAGCCCTGCGCCACCAGCCAGCCGCCGATCAGGGAATTCGAGCCGAACATCAGCACGATGCACAGGCCCGCCACCACCGGAGAGACGGAAAACGGCAGGTCGATCAGGGTGATCAGGAAGGCCTTGCCGCGAAAGTCGAACCGGGTGATGAACCAGGCCGCCGCCACGCCGAAGATGGCGTTCAGCGGCACCGCGATGGCGGCGATGGTCAGCGTCAGCCGGATTGCGTCGCGCGCGTCAGGGTGGGCCAGGCTGCGCAGCGCGGCGGCCACGCCGTCGGCCAGGGCTTCGGTGAAGACGGCGACCAGCGGCGCAAGGACCAGGATGGCAAGGCCCGCGACGGCCAGGCCGATCAGCACCTGGCGGGTGGCGGGGCTTTCCTCGGTGGCGGGGCGAAAGCGGGAGAAGGGCACGTCAGACATCGCCAATCCTCCGGCGGCTGAAAACCTGGATCAGGTTGATCGCCAGCAGCATCGCGAAACTGATCAGCAGCATGGCAATGCCGATGGCGGCGGCGGCGTCATAGTCGAACTCTTCCAGCCGGATGATGATCAGCAGCGGCGCGATTTCCGTCACCAGCGGGATGTTGCCGGCAATGAAGATGACCGATCCGTATTCCCCCACCGCGCGGGCCAGCGACAGTGCAAAGCCGGTCAGCGCGGCGGGCGTCAGCATCGGCAGGATGACGTGGCGCAGGGTGTGCAGGCGGCTCGCGCCCAGGGTGGCCGAGGCCTCCTCGACCTCGCGGTCGATCTCGGCGACCACGGGCTGCACGGTGCGGGCGACGAAGGGCAGGCCCACGAAGACCAGCGCGATGAGGATGCCCCATTGGGTATAGGCGATCTTCCAGCCGATTTCGCCGGCCAGGGCGCCGAAGGCGCCGTTCGGGGCGTACAGCGCGGTCAGGCTGATGCCGGCCACGGCGGTGGGCAGCGCAAAGGGCAGGTCGACGGCGGCATCCAGGATGCGGCGGCCGGGAAAGCGATAGCGTACCAGCACCCAGGCCAGAAGCACGCCGAAGACCAGGTTGAACAGGGCGGCGAACAGGGACAGCCGGAATGACAGGTACAGCGCAGCCCAGACCCGTTCGCGGTTCACGGTGTCCCAGATGCCGGCCAGGCCGTAGTCGGCGCCCCTCAGAAGAAGGGCGCCGATCGGCAAGAGGACGACCAGCGAAAGCATGGTCAGGGTGATCCCCATGCTGAGGCCAAGGCCCGGCATGGGGGACCGATGGATCAGGGGCCGCCTCATTTCGGCACATAGATCTGGTCGAAGATTCCGCCGTCGCCAAAGTGTTCCGGCTGTACCTTGGCCCAGCCGCCAAAGCTGGCGATGTCGACAAGGTCCAGCTGCGGAAAGCGGGCGACGTCTTCGGGCGCGGCCTTCGAGGTGTCCCAGGCGCGGTAGTAGTGCTTGAAGGCCAGCGCCTGGCCCTCGGGGCTGTACAGGTAGGCCAGGTAGGCCTCGGCCAGCTTGCGCTGGTCGTCGCTGGCGATGTTGCCCTCGACCAGGGCCACCGGGGGTTCGGCCAGCACACTGACCGAAGGCACCACGATGTCGAACTGATCCTCGCCGATTTCCTTCAGCGCCAGGTAGGCCTCGTTCTCCCAGGCCAGCAGCACGTCGCCGATGCCGCGCTGCGCGAAGGTGGTGGTCGATCCGCGCGCCCCGGTGTCCAGCACCGGCACGTTGCGGTAGAGCGCGCCGACGAAGTCCTTCGGGTCCTGGCCGTTCTTTTCGGCCCAGGCCCAGGCGGCCAGATAGTTCCAGCGCGCGCCGCCGCTGGTCTTGGGGTTGGGCGTGATCACCTGCACCCCTTCGGCCACCAGGTCGCCCCAGTCCTTGATCCCCTTCGGGTTCCCCTCGCGCACCAGGAAGACGATGGTGCTGGTATAGGGCGAAGAATTGTGCGGCAGTTTCGTCTGCCAGTCGGCGGGCAACTTGCCGGCGGCGGCGATCTTGTCGATGTCCGAGGCCAGCGCCAGCGTCACCACCTGCGCGCCAAGGCCGTCGATCACGGCGCGGGCCTGGGCACCCGATCCGCCGTGGCTGGCCTCGATCGTGGGCGCGGGATTGCCCTGTGCCACCCAGAAGGCGGCGAAGGATTCGTTCAGCTCGCGATACAGCTCTCGCGTGGGGTCGTAGCTGACGTTCAGCAGGCTTTCGGCCTGCACCGGAGCGGGGGCGGCGCCAAGCGCCATCAGCGCCACGGCCAGCGCCGTCAGCGGCGCCCGCAGCGCGCGGGCCACCGGCCAGCCGGTCAGCCGGCGCAGGCCGTCGGCGATGGTGACACGCCCGTCGGGATGCGCGTCGACGACCGGTCCCTGGGCCGTCACGGTGCCGGCAAGGGTGATGGTGGCAAACATGGGAATCTCCTGTCGGATCGGGAACAAGGGCGGTGATCTGGCGCCGCCGGCAGTGGCGGGCGCCTTCCTGCCCTTAATAACGACCTAGGAAGTCGGGTATTACAAGGGAAAATTCACGCCAAAGTTAGTCGTGTATGGAGAACAATATTCTCCGCCCCGAAACGCCCGGCGCAATGCCCGCATGGCCCCGCAGGCTGCGGATCACCCCGGGCGCCCGGGGTCTGTCGATCGGGAAAGGGCGGCCTCAGGCGCTGCTGGCGCCCAGCACCTGATCGGCGGCGGTGCCAGAGTTCAGCATGTCCTGCAGCGTCAGCGATTCGATGATCACCAGGTAGGACCAGAACACCTCGGCAAAGACCTTGCGGATGCGGCAGGTTGCCTCGTCGGCGCAATCCTCGCAGCGCTGGTAGGCCCGCCGCGACAGGCAGGGCAGGGGGGCGATCGGCCCGTCGATGGTGCGCAAAAGCTCGGGGATCGAGATCTCGGCCGGCTTGCGGACCAGCACATATCCGCCCGCCCGCCCGCGGATCGAGGCGATCAGCCCGGCGTTGCGCACCTCAAGCAGGATATGCTCGAGAAACCGCTTCGGCGTGCCTGACCGTTTGGCGATCTCTTCGATCGTCAGCGGCTGGGGCGTGCCCCCGGCCGCCTCGTCAGCCAGGACCAGAAGCGCCTTCAGGGCGTATTTCATCTTCTGCGTGATCATGGACCAGAGCTACGCCCGGGAATGACGAGAATCAACGTCGAGATTGCAGCGGCCGGGGCGAAGGCCGTCCGCGTGGCCACGAAACACCAGTCAAACAAGGCGGAATCGTCCGCCGCGAACCGCTCCGCTGATACACGATAAAGATGGTAGACATTCCGTCGATTTGCTGCATGCTACCAATCGGGCCCACCTGCCGGGCCCGGAAGGAAGCCGAACCGTGACCGACCTGGACCTGATCGACCGCAAGATCCTGGCCGAACTGATGCGCGACGCGACCCTGCCGGTTGCCCGGATCGCCGACCGCGCCGGCCTGTCGCAGACGCCCTGCTGGAAGCGCATCCAGAAGCTTGAGGCTACTGGGGTGCTGACCGGCCGCGTGGCCCTGGCCGAGCCGCAGAAGCTGGGCTTCGGGCTGACCGTCTTTGTCGGCATCGTGGCGCCCGACCATTCCGCCGGCTGGCGCGAGGGCTTTGCCAAGGCGACCGAGGCGATCCCCGAGATCATGGAAGTCTACCGGATGGCCGGCGAGATCGACTACCTTCTGCGCGTGGCGGTGGCCGACATGACGGCCTTTGACCTCCTGTACAAGCGCCTGACCGATGCCGTCCCGATCAAGACCGTCACCAGCAACTTTGCCATGGAACGCATCAAGTTCACGACGGCCTACCCGGTCGACACCACGCAACGGTGATCGCACCATCCCCCGGCGGGTCCGGTTTCCCGCCCCCGGACCTGACTTGACCGCTTGGGGCGCTGTGCTAGCCTTTGGCCGCCGACGGCGCCCTGATCCTGCCGGCTGTTTCTGACCAATCCATTGGATGGAGGCCTTGATGCGTGCTGCCTGCCTGCTTGCGCTTTCCCTGCTGGGGTCTTCCCTGCCGCTCATCGCCCATGCCGGTGACATTCCGGGGTCCGATTTCGCCTCGGGCAACTGGTCGGGCCGGGCCTGGCAGGACGATGCCGGCAACTTCACCGACTGCTACTTTGGCGTCGGCTACGGCAACGGCGAGAACCTGTCGGTGTCGCTGGCGGCCGATGACACTCTGACGCTGTATTTCTCGGCCCCCGGTGCCAGCTTTGCCCCGCAGGCGGTCTATGACGCGACCCTGCTGACCGAGGTCGGCTGGCCGGTTGTCGGCCAGGCCATCGGATCGAACGAGACTTATGTCGGCTTCACCCTGGCCGGGATCGACCAGACCATCGACTACCTGACCCAGGGCGCCTATCTGCGGCTCCTGGGGGTGGGGATCGACCAGTCCTTTGACGTGCGCGGCCTGGGCGGGGCGCTGGCGCTGGCGCGGGCCTGCCACACCACCTTCACCACCGGCGCCAAGACCGCCGCGGCGGCCCCCGCGCCGGCGGCCGAGCCCGCCGCCCCGGCCAAGCCGGTGCTGGGCCGCAGCGGCGATGCGGCAAAACCGGTGCAGATGTCGGGCGGCGTGTCGGTCTTCAAGCGCCAACATCTGCCCTAAGACGGCAAGGTCCGGCAGAGCCTCAGCACGGGGCCACCCGTTGCGGGCGGCCCCCTGCCATGGTCGTTGCGGCCTATTCGGCGGCCTGGGCGTAGCTTTCCACCGGCGGGCAGGTGCAGACCAGGTTGCGGTCGCCCCAGACGTTGTCGACCCGACCCACGGGCGGCCAGTACTTGTCGACCCGGAAGGCGCCGGGCGGGAAGCAGCCGGCCTCGCGGCTGTACTTGCGGTTCCACTCGCCCACCAGCGCTGCCACGGTGTGCGGGGCATGGCGCAGCGGGCTGTCCTCGGCCGCGATCTCGCCGTTCTCCACCGCCCGGATCTCCTCGCGGATCGCCAGAAGCGCGGTGATGAAGCGGTCGATCTCGGCCTTGGTTTCGGATTCCGTCGGTTCCACCATCAGCGTGCCGGCCACCGGCCAGGACATGGTGGGGGCGTGGAAGCCATTGTCGATCAGCCGCTTGGCAATGTCGTCCACGGTCACGCCGGCCTCGGCAAAGGGCCGGGTGTCCAGGATGCATTCATGCGCCACGCGGCCCTTGTTGCCCATGAACAGGATCGGGTACTGCCCCTTCAGCCGGCTGGCGATGTAGTTCGCATTCAGGATCGCCACCCGCGTCGCCTGCGTCAGACCCGGCCCGCCCATCATCAGGCAATAGGCCCAGCTGATCAGCAGGATCGAGGCGCTGCCGTATTGCGCCGCCGACACCGCGCCGTCGCCGCCGGTTTCAGGGTGCCCCGGCAGGTGCGGCGCCAGGTGGGCGCGCACGCCGATCGGCCCCATGCCCGGACCGCCGCCGCCATGCGGGATGGCAAAGGTCTTGTGCAGGTTCAGGTGGCTGACGTCGCCGCCGATCTCTCCGGGTTTCACCAGGCCGACCAGGGCGTTCATGTTGGCCCCGTCGATATAGACCTGGCCGCCGTGGTCATGGGTGATCTTGCAGACCTCCTTCACCGTCTCCTCGAACACGCCATGCGTGCTGGGATAGGTGATCATGCAGGCCGCCAGCCGGCTGCCCGCCGCCGCCGCCTTGTCGCGGAAGTCGTCCACATCCACGTCACCGTTCGGCGCGGTCTTCACCACCACCACCTCCATCCCCGCCATCTGGGCGCTGGCCGGGTTGGTGCCATGGGCGCTGGTCGGGATCAGGCAGATCTTGCGGTCATGGTCGCCGCGCGCGCGGTGATAGTTCAGGATGGTCAAGAGGCCGGCATATTCGCCCTGCGCACCGGAATTCGGCTGCATGGAAAAGGCGTCATAGCCGGTGATCTCGCACAGCTTGGCGGTCAGGTCGTCGATGGCCTCCTTGTAGCCCAGGGCCTGGTCCACCGGCACGAAGGGATGCAGGCTGCTGAACTCGGGCCAGGTGATCGGCATCATCTCGGCCGCGGCGTTCAGTTTCATCGTGCAGGACCCCAGCGGGATCATCGCCCGGTCCAGCGCCAGGTCGCGGTCCGACAGGCGGCGCATGTAGCGCATCATCTCGGATTCCGCCCGGTTCATGTGAAAGACCGGATGTGTCAGGTAGTCTGAGGTTCGCAGCATCTCTTCGGGGAAACCCAGCGTGGCGCGGTGCGGCGGCACGCCGTGGATGCCGAAGGCGCGCAGGATGCGGATCAGCACCTTTTCGTCGGTGGTCTCGTCCAGGCTGATGCCGACGCGATCCAGGCCGATCTTGCGAAAGTTCAGCCCCTCGGCCCGGGCCGCGGCCAGGATGCCGGCCTGGCCCACGCCCACCTCGACAGTGATGGTGTCGAAGAACCCCTTGGGCGACACCTTCGCCCCCGCGGCCTTCAGCGCGCGCGCCAGCCGCTGGGTCAGGAAATGCACCCGCTCGGCAATCGCGCGCAGACCCTTCGGCCCGTGGAAAACGGCATACATGCTGGCCATCACCGCCAGAAGCGCCTGCGCCGTGCAGACGTTCGACGTGGCCTTCTCGCGCCGGATGTGCTGTTCGCGGGTCTGCAGCGACAGGCGATAGGCCTTGTTGCCCTGCGCGTCGATCGACACGCCGACGATGCGCCCCGGCATCTGCCGCTTGTGCGCATCCTTCACCGCCATGAAGGCCGCGTGCGGGCCGCCATAGCCCATCGGCACGCCGAAACGCTGCGCCGAGCCGATGGCGATGTCGGCCCCCATCGCGCCCGGCTCTTTCAGCAGGCAAAGCGCCAGCAGGTCGGTCGCCATGATCGCAATGGCCCCGGCGGCATGCAGCGAGGCAATCCGCTGGGTGAAGTCGATCACATGGCCGTAGCTGGAGGGATACTGGAAGATCGCGCCGAAGACCTGTGCCGGGTCCAGGTTGCGCACGTCATCCTCGATGATCTCGATTCCCAGCGGCATGGCGCGGGTGCGGATCACCGCGATGGTCTGGGGGTGGCAGAAGCGGTCGACGAAAAAGGCCTTGGCCTTCGACTTCGCCACCCGCTCGGCCATGGTCATCGCCTCGGCCGCGGCGGTCGCCTCGTCCAGGAGGCTGGCGTTCGCCACGTCCAGTCCGGTCAGGTCGCAGACCATGGTCTGGTAGTTCAACAGCGCCTCAAGCCGGCCTTGCGCGATCTCCGGCTGGTAGGGCGTGTAGGCGGTATACCAGGCCGGATTCTCCAGGATGTTGCGCTGGATCGCCGGCGGCGTGACGGTGCCGTAATAGCCCTGCCCGATCAGCGAAGTCATCACCCGGTTCTTCGCCGCGACCTCATGCATCCGGGCCAGCAGTTCGTGTTCGGCCAGCGGTGCCCAGGACAGGGGCCGGGCCTGCCGGATCATCGGCGGCACGGTCTCGTCGATCAGCGCGTCAAGCGTCGAGACGCCGACGGCCTTCAGCATCTCGTCCATCTCGGCCGGCGAGGGGCCGATGTGGCGGCGATTGCCGAAGTCATAGGGGTTGTAGTCGGTGGGCGTGAAGGTCATCGGGGTCCATCCTCATGCAGCGAAGCGTCGAGTTTTCGACGAAAACTCGGATCGATTCTTCGTCGAAAAATCGCTCTCTCAGCCGATCAGTTCCTTGTACTCGTCCTCGTCCATGAACTGGTCCAGCACCGACAGATCATCGACCTTCATCTTGAAGAACCAAGCCGCGCCCATCGGGTCCTCGTTCACCAGCGAGGGGGCGTCGGTCAGCTTTTCGTTGACCGCGACGATCTCGCCATCGACCGGCGCCAGAATGTCCGAGGCCGCCTTGACGCTTTCGATCACGCAGATCTCGTCGCCTTCGGCCACCTGGGTCTCGACCTCGGGCAGTTCGACGAAGACCACGTCGCCAAGCGCGGTCGCCGCATGTTCGGTGATGCCGACGACGACCAGATCGCCCTCGACGCGCAGCCATTCGTGTTCCTTGGTGAATTTCATCTCTGGGGTCCTCAGCGTTTGTAGGTTGTGGGGTGGAAGGGCATGTCGGCGACAGTCACGGGCATCCGCTTGCCCCTGACCTCGCCGTCCAGTCGGGTGCCGCTGGCGGCGAAAGCGGCGGGCACATAGGCCATGGCGATGGGGCCTTCGACCGACGGGCCGAAGCCGCCCGAGCAGATGGTGCCCGCGGCCGTGTCGCCGGAAAACAGCGCCACGCCCTCGCGCATCGGCGCCCGGCCCTCGGGGCGCAGGCCGACGCGCTTGCGCGCCGGGCCGTCGGCCAGTTCGCGCAGGATGCGCGCGGCGCCCGGAAAGCCGCCCTCGCGGTCGCCGCCCGCCCGGCGGGATTTCTGGATCGCCCAGGTCAGCCCCGCCTCGACCGGGCTGGTGGTCTCGTCGAGGTCGTGGCCGTAGAGGCACAGGCCCGCCTCCAGCCGCAGGCTGTCGCGCGCGCCCAGGCCGATCGGCAGCACCTCGGCCATCGCCAGCAGCGCGCGGGCAAAGGCTTCGGCCCGCGCCTGCGGCACCGAGATCTCATAGCCGTCCTCGCCGGTATAGCCCGAGCGGCTGACCCAGAGGTCGCCGAACACGCCCACGTCCATGAACCGCATCGCCGCCACGCGCGGTTCCAGCCGCGCCAGCGCCGCCTCGGCCTGCGGACCCTGCAGCGCCAGCAGGGCGCGGTCGGTCACCGGCACCACCTCGGCCACCGCGGTCAGGTGCCCGGCCATGTGCGGGATGTCGTGGCCCTTGCGCGCCGCGTTCACCACCACGAACAGATGGTCGCCCCGGTTGGCGAACATCAGGTCGTCCAGCACGCCGCCCGCGTCATTGGTGAACAGCCCATAGCGCTGCCGGCCTTCGGCCAGGCTGGCCACGTCCACCGGCATCAGCGCCTCGAACGCCGCCGCCAGGGCCGCCATGCCCTGTTTCGGGCGCAGCAGCACCTGACCCATGTGGGAGACGTCGAACAGCCCCGCCGCGGCGCGGGTGTGCAGGTGTTCCTTCATCACCCCGGCCGGATATTGCACCGGCATCTCGTAGCCCGCAAAGGGCACCATCTTTCCGCCAAGCTCGACATGAAGGTCGTGCAGCCCCAGGCGCAACAGGTCGGACAAACCGCCTCTCCTCAGCCATGGTCCGGATGATCACCCGGCACCGATCACGGCAGTGCCCCTGCCGCCCGGTGCCCCCTCTGTCCTTGCCGCAGCACGGCGCCTGAGATCGTTATCCCTTCGGCGGGCGCAGGTCGCGCCTCTCTCCAGAGTCCAGTTGCCGGAACGGTCCCTTGCGCCTGAGAGTTTACCGGGGCGGTTGCTCCTTCGGCACCGGGGCGCCCCGAAAGGCGCCACGGATTCTCCCGATCCGACGCCGAAAGGGTTAGCCCAGACACCCCCCGCCGGGCAAGCAAAAAACGGAATGCGACCGTATACCGTGCTCGACGGTCAGCCACGGCGCGGCGAAAGGCGCGGCGTGGCGATCACCCGCAGCGCCAGCCAGACCGCGGCCACCCCGAACAGCACACCCCCCACCGCCTGCCCGATCAGCACGCCCTGCGCGCCCCAGTGGCTGCCCAGCCACCAGGCAAAGGGCACCGTGCCCAGCGTGTGCCGGCCCCAGTTCACCAGGGTCGACCAGAACGGCCGACCAAGGTTGTTGCAGGCGGCATTGGCGACAAAGATCGCGCCGTTGAAGAACCACAGCACCGACAACGGCCCGCAGAACAGATAGACCAGGTCGCGCGTCAGCCCCTCGGCGTTGAACAACTCGGCAAGGGGCGCGCGCAGGGCGAACAGCAGTGCCGACACCGCCAGGATCACGATGCCGGTGAAGATCAGCGCATCCCAGAAGGCGCGGCGCACCCGGTCCATCCGGCCTGCGCCGATGTTCTGGCCCAGGATCGGCCCGATGGCACCGGTCAAGGCGAAGATCACGCCAAAGGCGACCGGCGTCAGGCGGCCGGCAATGGCCATGCCGGCCACCGCCGCCTCGCCATAGGCGGCCGTCATCCGGGTTATGAAAGCCTGGCCCACCGGGGTTGCCACCTGGGTCAGCACGGCCGGCAGGGCCAGCGCCAGCACCGGCCCGGCATCGGCCACCACCTGGCGCGGGCCGACCCGGTCAAAGCCGCCGTGGAACCGCAGGATCGCCTGCAACGCATAGCCCGCGATCACCACCCGCGCGGCCACCGAGGCCAGCGCCGCCCCGGTCAGGTCCCACCCAAGGCCAAAGATCAGGATCGGGTCCAGCACCGCGGTCGCCACCGCGCCCCAGACCGTCATCATCATCGCGCGCCGGGCGTCGCCATGGCTGCGCAGCACCGCGCCGCCAATCATCCCCACCATCAGCAAGGGCTGCGAGGGGATGACGATGGCCAGGTAATGCTCGGTCAGCGCCAGTGTCTCGCCGGTCGCGCCAAGCGCCCGGCTGATCGGGTCCAGCGCCAGCCAGACCGCGGCGGCGAAGAGCCCGCCCAGCACGATGTTCAGCGCCATGCCCGTGGTCGCCTTTTCCCGGGCCACGGCCGGCTCGCGCGCGCCCACGGCGCGGCTGACCAGCACGCCCACGGCAATCGACATGCCGATCCCGAACGAGGTGGTAAAGAACAGCACCGCCCCCGCATAGCCGATGGCCGCAGCCAGTTCGGCGCGGCCCAGCCAGGCGATGTAGACCATGTTGATCAGGTCGACCAGGAACACCGCCATCAACCCGACCGAGTTGGTCAGCGACATCACCGCGACATGGCGGAACAGGTTTCCTTCGACGAACTTCGCCTGTGGCCCGGCCATGCGAACGCCCCCGGCATTGCTCTTTGGAAAATACTCCACGGGGGTCCGGGGGTGTGAAACCCCCGGGCTCTCCGGTTTCTCAGAGGCCCGGCACCTTGCGCAGAAGCGGCATCAGGTCGGCCATCTCGGGGCCGGCGTCGCGGCCCGTCAGCGCGCGGCGCAGCGGGCGGAACAGGTCCTTGCCCTTGCGGCCCGTCGCCTCCTTGACCGCGGCGGTCCACTGGCCCCAGGTCTCGCGCGTCCAGGGCCGGGGCGGCAGCATCGCCAGCGCCTGGGCTACGAAATCGCGGTCGGCCTCGTCCACCAGAGGCTCGGCGCCGTCGCGGATCAGCGTCCACCAACCCTCAAGGTCGTCCAGCACGGTGATGTTGCCGCGGGCCACCGCCCAGAACGAGTCCGCCAGGTCGTCGGGCACGCCAAGCGCCGCGATCCGCGCCTGCACGGCGGCAAAGGGCAGGCCCTGCACATGCGCGCGGGTCAGCGGGAACAGGTTGTCGGGGTCGAATTCGGTCGGCGCGGTGCCGAAGCTGCCGATGTCGAACCCCGCCGCCAGCTCTTCCAGCGATCCGGCCAATTCCACCGGCCGGGACGACCCCAGCCGCGCCATCAGGCTGAGCAGCGCCATCGGCTCCACCCCTTGGGCGCGCAGGTCGCGCAAGCTGAGGGCGCCGAGGCGCTTGGACAGCTTCTCGCCGCCCGGCCCGGACAGCAGCGAATGGTGCGCGAACTCGGGCGGGGTGCCGCCCAGGGCCTCCATGATCTGGATCTGCGTCGCGGTGTTGGTGACATGGTCGGCGCCGCGCACGATGTGGGTAACGCCCATCTCCACGTCGTCGACGGACGAGGCGAAGGTGTAAAGCACCTGCCCGTCGGCGCGGATCAGCACCGGGTCCGAGACCGAGGCCGCGTCGATCGAGATCGGCCCGATGATGCCATCGGCCCATTCGATCCGGGTCTGGTTCAACAGGAACCGCCAGTAGCCTTCGGCGCCCGAGGCTCGCGCGGCCTCTTTCTGGCCCGCGTTCAAGGCCAGCGAGGCGCGGTCATAGACCGGCGGGCGGCCCATGTTCAGCTGCTTCTTGCGCTTGAGGTCCAGTTCGGCAGGGGTTTCGAAGCATTCGTAGA
>JAGPCN010000198.1 GCA_018058035.1 Fuscovulum sp. | reverse complement strand
CTGCCCCTGGTGCCCGCGGCCCGCCACCAGGTCGGCAAACCCGGTGGCGGCAGGGTCCCAGTCGCCCATCAGGCGATGCGCCAGCTGCGCCTCGTCCTGGCCCGTCGCGCGCGCCAGCGCCCGCGTCGTCAGCCCCCGGCTGACGCCCATGCGGAACCCGCCGGTCAGAAGCTTGGTGAACAGGAACCGCGCGTCGGGCGCCAGGCTGGCCCAGGCCGCCTCGACAAAGGCACGGCGAGCCTCGGTGGGCTGGCCCGCCAGCCGCGACAGCGCCGCCAGGGTGTCGGCAAGGCCGGTGGAAGTGGCCGAGGGCTGCCCCGGCGGCAGGATCAGCGCGATCGTCTCGGCCAGGTCGCCCGCAAGGGCGTAGCTTTCGCCAAACAGCCAGTCCGGCACGCCTGCCGCTTCGGCCGCCCATTGCCGCAGCTCGGTCGTGGTGGCCGCCCGGCGCGGGCGGCGGCCCGACAGCAGCGCGACGGTCCAGACCCGGTCGGCATCGGGCGCGCTGCGGAAATAACTCTCCAGCGCGGCAAGGCGGGCCGTGGTGGCGGTGGTTTCGTCCAGCGCGCGGAACAGGGCGGCAAAGGTCTTCATTCCGCCTCCTCCGCCGCTGTTGCGGCGCCTTCGCCCTCGCCGCCGAATTCGGTCTCCAGCGGTTGCGCGTCCAGGCCACGCTCGCGCAGCCAGCGCGCGAAGGCATCGGTATAGCCATGCGTGGGCAGGACACGGGTCGCGCCGGTGGCGGCGATGGCGGCGTTCAGCCCGTCCCAGTCGGCATGGTCCGACAGGGCAAAGCCGCGCTCCAGCCCGCGGCGCCGGCGGATGCCGCGCACCGCCATCCAGCCCGAGGCCATCGCCTCTTCAGCCGGCTCGAAGCGCTGCGCCCAGGGGCTGGCCAGCGCCGAAGGCGGCGCGATCACCAGCGCGCCGGGGTGGGTTTTGGCGCCGATGCCGGCTGTGACCCGGATGGTCTGCGGCAGGGCATAGCCCTGGGCGCGCAGGATCTGGTTGATCTCTTCGACCGCGCCATGGGTCAGGATCGGGCCAAGTGGCGGCAAGGCCGCCAGCAGCCGCTGCGCCTTGCCAAAGGAATAGGCGGCCAGGATCGAGGTCTGCCCCCGGGCCGCGTTCGCGGCCCACCAGGCGGCGATCTCCTCGACCACCTGGCCTTGCGGACGCCAGCGAAAGATCGGCAAGCCGAAGGTGCATTCGGTGATGAAGGTGTCGCAACGGATGGGCGCGAAGGCCTCGGCCAGGCCATCGGCTTCGGTCTTGTAGTCGCCCGAGACCACCCAGACCTCACCCGCCCGCTCGACCCGGATCTGGGCCGACCCGGGGACATGCCCGGCGGGATGGAAGGAGACGGTGACCGACCCGATCCGCAAGGGCTGGCCATAGGCCAGGGTTTCGGCCGACAGCGTCCCCAGACGGTGGCGGATCACCGGCAGCGCCTGCGGCGTGACCAGATAGGCGCCATGGCCGGGGCGGGCATGGTCGGAATGGCCATGGGTGACCAGCGCGCGCGGCACCGGCCGCCAGGGGTCGATGTGAAAGCCGCCCTCGGGGCAGTAAAGGCCCTGGGGCGTCAGGGTCAGCAAGGCGGCGCGCATCGGTCGAAGGTAGCGCGCCGGGGGCAGGGTGCCAAGGCCGGGCAAGGGTGGATGCCGGGGCGGCAGGGGCGGCCCGGTTGCCGCCTGGCGCCCCGTCTCCGGGCCTGCACGGCCCCCGTCTCTTTTCCGTGGCAGCGCCGCCGAGCGGGGGCTCGATGCCCCCCGAGGCGGCTCCTCCTTTCCCCCGTCGCCCCGCATTCGCCTGAAAAACGGGCAGAACCCGGGCCTGCGGGCCATTATCTGCGCCCCGAAGGCCAACTCGGGGCTTTACCGACGGCCTTCGGGGCGGTTCACTGGCGTTCACGGCAACGGGGGGCTTCGGTGGGCGGCATCTTCGACGAAATGACCGGGCACGACGGTGGGGTCCGGCCGCCCTATGCCCAGCTTCAGGACTGGGTGCAGTCGATGCCGGCCGAGTTGCGCAGCCTCAAGCAGGCCGAGGCCGAGGACCTGTTCCGCCGCATCGGCATCACCTTCGCCGTCTACGGCGAGGGCGGCGATCCCGACCGGCTGATCCCCTTCGACATGTTCCCGCGCGTCTTCGCGGCCCGCGAATGGGCCCGGCTGGAAAAGGGCATCAAGCAGCGGGCGCGCGCGCTGAACGCCTTTCTGGTCGATGTCTACGGCAGGGGAGAGATCATCCGCGCCGGCCGCATTCCCGGCCGCCTGGTCTGGCAGAACGCGGCCTATGAACCGGCGGTCGCGGGCTTCGTGCCGCCCAAGGGCGTCTATTCCCACATCGTCGGCATCGACATCGTGCGCACGGGCCCCGAGGATTTCTTCGTGCTGGAAGACAACTGCCGCACCCCCAGCGGCGTCAGCTACATGCTGGAAAGCCGCGAGATCATGATGCGGATGTTCCCCGCGCTGTTCCGCGAGAACCGGATCGAGCCGGTCGACGGCTATTCCGAACGCCTGCGCCGGACGCTCGCCAGCGTCGCCCCCGCCAAATGCCAGTCCGACCCGCGCGTGGTGATCCTGACACCCGGCCATTTCAACAGCGCCTACTACGAACACAGCCTGCTGGCCGACCTGATGGGCGTCGACCTGGTCGAGGGCCAGGACCTGTTCGTCGAGGGCGAATACGTCTACGCCCGCACCACCGAAGGGCCGAAGCGGGTCGACGTGATCTACCGCCGGATCGACGACGCCTTCCTGGACCCGCTCTGCTTTCGCCCCGACAGCCTGGTGGGCGTGCCGGGGCTGATGGATGTCTACCGCTCGGGCGGGGTGTCGATCTGTTCCGCCCCCGGGGCGGGGGTGGCCGACGACAAGGCCGTCTATACCTATGTACCTGAAATGGTGCGCTTCTACCTGGGCGAAGAGCCGCTGCTGCAGAACGTGCCGACCTGGCAATGCGGCCGCGACGACGATCTGGCCTATGTGCTGGCGCATCTGCCGGACCTGGTGGTCAAGGAGGTGCATGGGTCGGGCGGCTACGGCATGCTGGTCGGCCCCAAGGCCAGCCGGGCCGAGATCGAGTCCTTCCGCGCCCGGATCGCGGCCGACCCCGGCAACTACATCGCCCAGCCGACGCTGGCGCTGTCGACGGTGCCGACCTTTGTCGAGGAAGGCGTGGCGCCGCGCCATGTCGACCTGAGGCCCTATTGCCTGGTCGGCGAGCGGATCGAACTGGTGCCCGGCGGCCTGACGCGGGTGGCGCTGAAGGAGGGCAGCCTGGTGGTAAACTCGTCGCAGGGCGGGGGCGTCAAGGATACCTGGGTGCTGGCAGAATGACCGGGGGCCGAATTTTCGACGAAAATTCGAGGGGGGCGCCATGCTGAGCCGGACCGCCGACAACCTTTACTGGATCGCCCGGTCGATGGAGCGTGCCGATACCTCGGCCCGGCTGCTGGAGGTGGGCAGCCGGATCTCGCTTCTGCCCTCGGCGCATGGCTACCGCAGCGAATGGGACAGCCTGTTGCAGGCCACAGGAATGGCCGAAGCCTTTCGCCGCAAGTACGGCGACCCGGTGCAGCGCAACCTGGAAAGCTGGCTGTTCTTCGATCGCGACAACCCCTCGTCGGTGGCCTCGTGCATCACCGCCGCGCGCGAGAACGGCCGGATCGTGCGCACGGCGCTGACGGCCCATGTCTGGGACGCGCTGAACATGGCCTTCCAGGAACTGAAGGCGCTGGAGCGGGCCGAACGCTCGACGCTGGAACTGAGCCGGATGACCGACTGGGTGATGCGCCATGCCGCCATGGTGCGGGGTGCCATCGACGCCACGCTTCTGCGCGACGACGGCTACAACTTCCTGAACATCGGCTACTACCTGGAGCGCGGCGACAACACCGCCCGGCTGATGGACGTGAAATACTATGTGCTGCTGCCGCGGGTCGATTTCGTCGGCTCGGGCCTGGACAACTACCAGTGGTCGACGCTGCTGCGCGCGATGGGCGCGCAGCGGGCCTTTCACTGGGCCTATGGCGGCGAGGTGACGGCGGCCAAGATCGCGCATTTCCTGATCCTGAACCCGCAGTCGCCGCGATCGCTGATCACCTGCGTGGCGGGCATGGCGAACCACCTCGGCCGCCTGGCCAAGGCCTATGCGCGCGAGACCGAGGCCCAGGCCCGCGCCCGCCAGATGCTGGCCGACCTCGAGGGCGAAACGGTCGACCGCATCTTCGACGAGGGCCTGCACGACTACCTGACCCGCTTCATCCGCGATGCGGCGGGCCTGGGCCAGGCCATCCATGACGTGTACCTGAGCGGGGAGATGCGGGTCTGATGCGCCTGACGGTCGACCACCAGACCACCTATCGCTACGACCATCCAGTGCGGTCGGCGGTGCAAAGCCACCGGCTGGCGCCTTCGGTCTTCGAGGGCCAGCGGACCCTGGACTGGGAGGTGACGGTCACCGGCGGCGTGCCGGGGGGCAGCTTTCGCGACGGGGCGGGCGACCGGGTGCAGGCCTGGACGGTGGCGGGGCCGCTGCAGGAGATCACGGTCAGCGTGCGTGGCTCGGTCGAGACGCAGGATTGCGCGGGCGTGCTGCGTGGCCACCGCGAAAGCCTGGCACCCGAGGTCTTCCTGCGCGACACCCCGGCAACGGCCGTGGATGCCGCGATCGAGACGCTGGCCCGCGGCGTTGCCGGGCGCGACCGGCTGGACATGGCCCATGCGCTGGCGGCAGCGGTTGCCGGTGCCATTGCCTACCGGCCCGGCGCCACCCATGCCCACACCACCGCGGCCGAAGCCCTGGCCCTGGCCGAGGGGGTCTGCCAGGACCATGCCCATGCCCTGATCGCCTGCGCCCGGGTCCACGGGATTCCGGCGCGCTACGTCTCGGGCTATCTGCTGGCCGCGCAGGACGGCACCCCGCACGAGGCCGCGCATGCCTGGACCGAGCTGCACGTGCCGGGCCTGGGCTGGGTCGGCTTCGACCCGGCCAACCGCTGTTGCCCCGACCCGCGCTACATCCGCCTTGGCTCAGGCTTCGACGCCCGCGCCGCCGCGCCTATCCGCGGCATCGCCCGCGGCCTCAGCGGCGGCGCCCCCGAGGGGCTGGACGTGCGCGTGGCCATCCTCGCTGGCGCCCAGTGACCGCCCTGAAGCAATCGCCGCCTTTGGCGAAGCCTTTCCTCTCGTCGTCGGCAGTCGCCTCCTCCTCGGCTGATGGGGGGCCAGCCCCCCAAACCCCCCGGGGTACTTGCACCGGACTGAAGGGGCATGGACTTCATTCTGGCCCAAATACCCCGGGGAGATCGAGGGGCGGCGCCCCTCGTCAGGCGACATCGGCCAAGGGAGCCGACTTCAGCCCCCACGAAAGAGGCTTGCGGCGGCAGCCGCGCATTTGCTTCACCGGCCGGGGCCTGCGATCGGGCTTTTCAATTCCGCGGGGCGCCGGTAGCAAGGAGGCGGGCCAGGGATCGGGGCGTGGATGACCTACTGCGTGGGACTTTTGCTGAACGAGGGCATCGTCTGCCTGTCCGATACCCGCACCAATGCCGGGCTCGACAATATCTCGACCTACCGCAAGATGTTCGCCTTCGAAGAGCCGGGAGAGCGCGTCATCGTCATCATGACGGCTGGTTCGCTTTCGGTCACCCAGACCACGCTGGCGCAGTTGCGCGAGGCGATCGACGACCCCGAGGCAGCGCCCGAGACCTCGATCATGCTGGCGCCCACCCTGTTGCAGGTGGCCGGGATCGTCGGCAACCGGCTGGCCGCCGTGCGGGCCGAGATCGACCACAAGCTGTCGGCCAGTCAGGGCGCCAGCGCCTCGATGATCGTGGCGGGCCAGCGGCGCGGCGGGGCGATGCGGCTGTTCCTGATCTATCCCGAGGGCAATTTCATCGAGGCGACCGAAGACACCCCGTTTCTGCAGATCGGCGAGCACAAATATGGCAAGCCGATCCTGGACCGGGTCGTCAAGCCCTCGACCAGCTTGCAGGACGCCCAGAAGGCGGTGCTGCTGTCGATGGATTCGACCCTGCGGTCGAACCTTTCGGTGGGGATGCCGCTGGACCTGTGCGTGATCGCGCGCGATGCCTGCCGCGTCACCCAACGCCGCAGGATCGAGGCCGGCGACCCGCAATTCCGCGCCATGTCCGAGGCCTGGTCCAACGCTCTGCGCGAGGGATTTTCGCGCATCGACTTCTGAGCGTGCTGCATTCTGTCGCGGGGGCTGGCCAAGCGTTGCCTCCGGGCCTACCTTGAGTTGACCAGCACGCCGGAGGATCGCATGCCCGAACTCGTCCGCCTCTACATCCGCTCGGTGTTGATCGGTTTCGCGGTGTCGGCGGTCTTCGTCGCGGTTCTGGTGTGGCGCGACGTGCTGGGGATCGGGCACCTGATCCTGACCTCGCCCGAGGGCTGGCTGGCTGCCCTGATGATGGTGGTGTTCAACGGCATCGTCTTTTCCGGCGTGCAGTTCGGCTTGCGCGTCATGCTGATGGCCGAACCCGATGACGGGCCGAAGGGGGGCTTGCGTCAGCATTCCCCGGCCGTGGCGCCGCAGGTTGCGCCGGCGCCCGTCGCGGTGGTGGCCGGGCGGCCGAAGGCGGCCCCGCGCCGGGGCTGAACCCGGCAACCCGCTGTTAATCCCGCCTGTGCGATCCTGTCCGCCAGGACGGGCTGGCTGATGTTCATGTCATCCTGGTCGTGCGCCGATGCCGGGGTCCTGCGCCCCGTCGGTTCATCGTGCCGTGCGGCCTTGTGGATGCCGACGCCCGCCCCGATGACGGAGGTGGCAAGATGCGCGAAACGCTGCGGCTGGGGCTGGATTGCCTGCTGGTGGGCCTTGCGGCCGGAACCATGCTGATGGTGGCACTGGTCCTGCTGGATGCGGGTGGCCTGCGCCAGCTGGTCGTGGCGCGCGGCGCCGGGCAGGTGGCCGTCATGATGGTCGCGGTCTTTGGCGGATGCGCCATCGCTGCGGTGCGCTTCGCGGTCACCCTGGTGCGCCACGACCTGCGCGCCGACCGCGAGGACGACTTGCGCCGCCGCCTGCTGATTCCGGCGCAGCGGCGCCGGCGCTAGGGTGGCGGGCCCGCAGCAACCGTGAGGGCCGGGGTTTCCCGAGAGCCAGAGGTCTCAGGTGGGCGCCAGATACCCGGACCAGGATCCGGGCAGAGCCAGCCCCCGTTCGCTTGCTTATCGGCCACTGGAAATTGGGCCCTTGCCACGCGAGGAGCAGCACCCGCCACCGATGGATGTAGGGCCGTGATCGCCCCGCCGCAAGACGCAAGCTGCACCACTGGACAGATGTTCCCATTTGGTTCATGGTTTTGGCATGCCGCCGATGCCCGAAACCCTGTCCGACGCGCCCGCCGAGGCCCTGCCTGCGCTGCCGGGACAGCGGCTGCAACGCGGCGTGGCGCGGGCGCTCAGGGCGATGGGCTTTGCCTGTGTCGATGAGATGGTGCTGGCCACCGGCCTGCGCGTCGATGTCATGGCCCTGGGGCCCAAGGGCGAATTCTGGGTCGTCGAATGCAAGTCGGGCCGCGCCGACTTTCGCGCCGACCGCAAGTGGCAGGGCTATCTGGACTATTGCGACCGCTTCTTCTGGGCTGTCGACGCCGATTTCCCGGCCGACCTGTTGCCCGGCGACAGCGGGCTGATCATCGCCGATGCCTATGACGCCGAAATCCTGCGGATGGGCCCGGAAACGCCGCTGGCGGGGGCGCGGCGCAAGGCGATGCTGCAGGCCTTTGCCCGCCATGCCGCGCTGCGGTTGCAGGCGCTGCGCGATCCGGCGGCGGCCTTGGGATAGGCGGTCAGCGCCGCTTGCCGCGGGTCTCGGCCATGCCGCGGGCGGCTTCGGCCGCGGCGCGCAGTTCCTCGGCGATCTCTTCGGCCTCGTCGGGGTCGAAGTCCAGCGGCAGCTCGATCCCGCCCTCGGCCTCGATGTAGATGCGGACCATGCCCTGGTCGGTCGGGCCGATCTGGATGTCGGCGGCGATATCGCTTTGCTTGTTGATGCTCATGACGGGTCTCCGGCCTGTCCTGCGGGGTTAGCCCGACCGGCGCGGCGGTGCAATCCTGCTCTTGCAATCGTCCCCCCGGCGGCGTAAATGCCCCGCGAGTGCAGCCTTAGCTCAGTTGGTTAGAGCACCAGATTGTGGATCTGGGGGTCCCCCGTTCGAGCCGGGGAGGCTGTACCATCCCCCCTTCATCGC
>JAGPCN010000197.1 GCA_018058035.1 Fuscovulum sp. | reverse complement strand
GTCTCCCGCTGGGCGCACCCCCGACTTTTCGTCGAAAAGTCGGTCCCGGTCAAAGCGCGCGCGCCGCGTCCAGCACCTCGTCGGCGTGGCCCTTGACGCTGACCTTGTTCCAGACCCGCGCCACCTTGCCGGCGCCGTCGATCAGCACGGTCGTCCGCTCGATCCCCATGTAGGTCTTGCCATACATGCTTTTCTCGACCCAGACGCCGTAGTCTTCGCAGGTCTG
This sequence comes from Fuscovulum sp., assembly GCA_018058035.1. Lineage (GTDB taxonomy): Bacteria > Pseudomonadota > Alphaproteobacteria > Rhodobacterales > Rhodobacteraceae > Pseudogemmobacter. Next base: position 8,054 of record JAGPCN010000197.1, on the reverse strand, counting down.
CCCGGCCTCGTCGCTGGCCAGGATGACCGACAGCCCGTGCTTGCGGCAGAACTTGTCATGCGCCTTCACGCTGTCCTTCGACACCCCGATCACCGTGGCTCCGGCGGCGGTGAACTCGGCCATGCGGGCGCTGAAGTCCTGCGCCTCCAGCGTGCAGCCGGGGGTGTCGTCCTTGGGGTAGAAATACAGCACGACCTTGCCGGGCCGGAGGCCCGACAGGGTGACGGTGCCGCCGCCGTCGCGGGGCAGGGTGAAATCGGGGGCGGTGGCGCCAGCGGAAACCATGGGCATCTCCTTGCCATTCATGAAGCGATGTTTTGCGTTCTAGTTGTCTTCGCGCAAAGATAAAGGCAAGGGACGCAAAGGCCGCACAAGACGGCAGGAACGGGTCAGCCAGAAGCGGGGCACGGGCAGGCGGTGACCGAAGGCACGCAGACCAGCGCGGCGGCGGCGGGCGAAGGCCCGGAGCACGCGCATGCGCAGGATCCGGGGGGCGACCCCAAGGCCGTCCGCAAGGTGCTGCGCCAGGCGCGCCGGCACGCCCGGGCGCGGCGGCGGCACCGGCCGCGCGTCGGGCTTTGGCTGGTCCTCGGGCTGGTGGGGCTGGCGCTGGTCCTGGGCGTCGTCGGCATGGCGCTGACCGGGCGGGCGCTGACCCTGCCGGTCTGGGCGGTGGCCGAGATCGAAAGCCGGCTGAACCGCACGATTGCGGGCAGCCACCTGCCCGAAGGCGCGGCGCTGGCGGTGGGCGAGATCGACCTGGCACTGGACCGCGACTTCACCCCGCGCTTTCACCTGCGCGACCTGCGGCTGATCGACCCTTCCGGCCGCGCGGTGCTGGCCCTGCCCGAAATCGCGGTGGCGCTGGAACCGGGCGCCGCGCTCTTGGGGCAGGTGCGGCCGGCCTCGGTGCGGCTCTTGGGCGCGCATTTCCTGGCCCGCCGCGATGCCGAGGGCCGGATCGGCCTGTCGATCGGCGGCATTTCCGGCGCACAGGCGCCACAAAGCGCCGCCGACGTGCTGGATGCGCTGGACCAGATGTTTTCGACCCCCGCGCTGGCCGGGCTGCGGGTGATCGAGGCCGACGCCCTGACGCTGGAGCTGACCGACGACCGCGCCGGGCGGCAGTGGCAACTGGGCGACGGCCGGCTGGTGATCGAGAACACCGACCGCGGCCTGGCCGCCGAACTGGGGGTCACGCTCCTGGACGGCACCTCGCCCGCCCAGGCCCGGCTGACGATCGAGACCGACAAGGCGACCTCGGCCGCCCGCGTGATCGCCAACCTTGACGGCATGGCGGCGGCCGACCTGGCCGCGCAGGCCGCGCCGCTGGCGGTGCTTGGGCTGGTCGATGCGCCGATCTCGGGACGGATGCTGGGAGAGCTGGACGCCAGCGGCCGGCCGAAGGGCTTTGAGGGCACGCTGACGCTGGGCCAGGGCGCCGTGCGCCCGAACGAGACCGCGCAGGCCTTTGCCTTCGACCGGGCCGAGATCGCGCTACGTTATGATGCCGGGCGGCAGCGGATCACCCTGGGCAACCTGCGCGTTGAAAGCCCCTCGGTCCGCTTGCGGGCGCGCGGCAATGCCGAGTTGCAGGATGGCGCCGGCGGTCTGGCGCTGGCGGGCCGGCTGCCGGGCGCGGTGGTCGGGCAACTCAGCCTCACCGAGGTCAGGATCGACCCCGAGGGCCTGTTCGCCGAACCCGTCGCCTTCGACACCGGCGCGCTGGCGATGCGGGTGACGCTGTCGCCCTTGCGCATCGAGATCGGCGAGCTGTCCCTGGGCGAAGGCGCGGACCAGCTGCGCCTGGACGGCGACCTGCGCGCGGTGGCGGGCGGCTGGGAGGGCGGGCTGGACGTCAGCCTGGGCCGGATCAGCGCCGACCGTCTGGTCAAGCTGTGGCCGGTGTCGGTGGTGCCGAAGACCCGGGCCTGGCTGGCCGCGAACGTGGGCCAGGGCACGTTCCTGAACCTGGACGCAGGGCTACGCATCGCACCGGGGCAGGAGCCGCGCTTTGCCCTGGACTACGACTTCGAAGAGGCCGAGGTGCGCTTCATCCGCACCCTGCCGCCGGTGCGCGACGGGCAGGGCCGCGCCTCGATCTTCGGCAATGTCTATACCGTGGTGCTGGAACGCGGCCACGTCGTCGCACCGCAGGGCGGGCTGGTCGATGCCACCGGATCGGTGCTGCGGGTGCCCGACCTGACGGTCTTTCCCGCCCTGGCCGAAGTGCGCCTGACCACGGTGTCGACCCTGACCGCCGCGCTGTCGCTCTTGGATCAGGAACCGTTCCGCTTTCTGTCCAAGGCCGACCGGCCGGTCGATCTGGGGCAGGGCACGGCGGTGATGGTGTCGGACCTGGCCTTCCCCCTGAAGGAACGCATCGGGGTCGAGGACGTGACATATGCGGTCACCGGCACGGTGCATGATTTCACCTCGGACCGGCTGGTGGCGGGGCGGGTGATCGCGCTGCCCAAGATGGCCGTCACGGTGACGCCCGCGGGGCTGGAGCTGGCCGGCAAGGGGCAGCTGGAATCGCTGCCCTTCGAGGCCACCTTCCGCCAGCCCTTCGGCCCCGAGGCGGGCGGCCGCGCCTTCCTGTCGGCCGGGATCGCCGTCACCGATGCCCGGTTGCGCGACCTGGGCGTGGCCCTGCCCGAGGGCTGGCTGGCGGGCGAAACCGCGGCCAGCGTCGAGATGGAGATCCCGAAGACCGGCGCCGTCACGATGACGGCGCGGTCCGCCCTGACCGGGGCGCGACTGACGGTCGCCCCGCTGGGCTGGAGCAAAGCCGCCAAGACCGCCGGGCGGCTGGACCTGCGCGCCACCCTGGGCGCCCGGCCATCCGTCGACGAATTGCGCCTGACCGCCCCGGGGCTTGAGGCCGCGGGCAACCTGACCACGACCGAAGGCGGCAGCCTGGACCGCTTGCGCCTGGACCGGCTGCGCGCCGGCGACTGGCTGGATGCCGCCGTTGACGTGATCGGCCGCGGCCGCAACCGCCCCGTCGGGCTGGAGGTGCGGGGCGGCCGGCTGGACCTGCGCGCGATGCCCGGCGGCGCCGGCGGCGGCGAGGGCGGCGGCACCGAGATCAAGGTGGCGCTGGACCGGCTGGTGGTCTCGGCCGGGATCACGTTGACCAACTTTCGCGGCGCCTTCGTCACCCGGGGCGGCGGGTTGGACGGGCGCTTCACCTCGTCGGTGAATGGCGCCGCCGGCATCGACGGTGCCGCCGTTCCCGACCATGGCCGCACCGCGATCCGCATCACCACGCGCAACGCGGGCGCAGTGATGGCGGCGGCGGGCATCTTCGACAAGGGCCGCGGCGGCCAGCTGGACCTGACGCTGTCGCCGCGCGGACCCGAGGGGCAATATGTCGGCATCGCGGCATTCACCAACCTGTCGGTGCAGGACGCCCCGGCGCTGGCCGCGCTGCTCAGCGCGATTTCGGTCGTGGGCCTGCTGGAACAGATGGGCGGCAACGGGCTGGTCTTCGACAGCGGCGACGTCGAATTCGTGATGTCGCGGTCAGGGGTGCAGTTCACCCGCGGCACCGCGGTCGGCGCCTCGCTTGGCATTTCCTTCGAGGGCGCCTATTCCAGCGGCTCGGGCAGGCTGGACCTTCAGGGCGTGATCTCTCCCATCTACATCCTGAACGGCATCGGCCAGATCTTCGCCCGCAAGGGCGAGGGGCTGTTCGGCTTCAATTATCGCCTCTCGGGGCCGGCCGACGACCCCAGCGTCTCGGTCAACCCGCTGTCGATCCTGACGCCGGGGATGTTCCGCGAAATATTCCGCCGCCCGCCGCCGCGGATCGAGGGGAACGGATGAAGCTGTCGGATTTCGACTTTGACCTGCCCGAGGCGCTGATCGCCACGCGGCCCGCCCGGCCGCGCACTTCGGCCCGGCTGCTGCTGGCCGAAGGAGACACGATCCGCGATGCCCAGGTGCGCGACCTGGTCGAGGTGCTGCGCCCCGGCGACCGGCTGGTGCTGAACAACACCCGCGTCATTCCGGCGCGGCTGACCGGCACGCGGACGCGCGGTGACGCCGTGGCGCGGGTCGAGGTGACGCTGCTGGAACCCGCCGCCCGCGGCTGGCGCGCGCTGGCCAAGCCGTTGAGAAAGCTGCGGGAGGGCGAGATGATCGTGTTCTCAGATCAGCTGTCGGCGCGGGTGGCCGAGCGCGGCGAAACCGACCTGCGGCTGGAGTTCAACCTGGGCGGAGAGGATTTCGACGCCGCCCTGGCAGAGGCCGGCGCGATGCCGCTGCCGCCATACATCGCGGCGAAGCGTGCCCCCGACGCGCAGGACAAGACCGACTACCAGACCGTCTTTGCCCGCCATTCCGGCGCCGTCGCCGCCCCGACCGCCAGCCTGCATTTCGAACCCTGGCTCTTGCAGGCGCTGGCCGCCAAGGGCGTCAGCTTTACCGAAGTCACCCTGCACGTCGGCGCGGGCACCTTCCTGCCGGTCAAGGTCGAGGATGTGACGACCCACCGCATGCATGCCGAATGGGGGCAGGTGACAGCCGAGGCGGCGGCTGAGATCAACGCGACGCGCGCAAGCGGCGGCCGGGTGATCCCGGTCGGCACCACGGCGCTGCGGCTGATCGAGGCGGCGGCGCGGTCGGGGCGGGTGGAACCCTGGCAAGGGCCGACCGACATCTTCATCTACCCCGGCTTCCGCTTTCACGTCACCGATGCGCTGATGACCAATTTCCACCTGCCGAAATCGACCCTGCTGATGCTGGTTTCGGCGCTGATGGGCAAGGACCGGATCGACCGCATCTATGCCCATGCGATAGCATCCGGCTACCGTTTCTTCTCGTATGGCGATGCGTCGCTGCTGATTCCCTAGGGCAGGCACATGGGCTGGTTCATCCTCAAGGCGGCACTGTCGGGCCTGATCGTCGCCGCCGTGGCCGAGATCGCCCGGCGCAGTCCGGGCTTTGCGGCGCTGGTCGCCTCGCTGCCGCTGGTCTCGATCCTGGGCATGATCTGGATGTGGCAGGGCGGTCTGCCGGCCGACCGGATCGCCTCCCATGCCGAGGGGACGTTCTGGTATGTCCTGCCGTCCTTGCCGATGTTCCTGGCGATGCCCTGGCTGATGCGGTCGGGTTTCGGCTTCTGGGCTTCGCTTCTGGCCGGTTGCGGGCTGACGGTGCTGCTGTATGTCCTGATGCTCTGGATCGGCCCCCGGTTCGGGCTGAAACTGTAAGGGTCGCGATGCTGAAAGTCCTGATCCATTCCTGGCCGCTGTTGACGGGCGTCCTGCTGCTGATGGTCGGCAACGGGGTGCAGGGCAGCCTTCTGGGCATCCGCGGCACGCTGGAGGCGTTCAGCACGCTGGAACTGTCGGTCGTGATGTCGGCCTATTTCCTGGGCTTCCTGCTGGGGTCCTGGCGGGCGCCGTCGATGATCCGGCGGGTCGGGCATGTGCGGGTGTTCGCGGCCCTGGGGTCGCTGATTTCGGCGGTGCTGGTGCTGTATCCGATGCTGGTCGAATGGCAGATCTGGGCGCTGATGCGGGTCGTCATCGGCTTTGGCTTTGCCGGCATCTACATCACCGCCGAAAGCTGGCTGAACAACACCGCCACCAACGAGACCCGCGGCCAGGCGCTGTCGGCCTACATGATCGTGCAGATGCTGGGCATCGTCGCCAGCCAGGGGTTGCTGGCCGCAGGAGACCCCTTTGGCTACGACCTGTTCCTGATCCCGTCGATCCTGGTGTCGCTGGCCTTCCTGCCGATCCTGCTGGCGGCGACGCCCGCGCCCACCTTCGATTCCACCGCGCGCCTCGGCTTTGCCGAGCTGTTCCGGATCAGCCCGCTGGGCTGCGTGGGCATGCTGATTTCGGGCGGGGTGTTCTCGGCGATGTTCGGCATGGCTTCGGTCTGGGGCACGCTGTCGCTGTTGTCGGTGGGCCAGATCGCGCTGTTCACCACCTTCCTTTATGTTGGCGGCCTGGTGCTGCAATATCCGGTCGGCTGGATTTCCGACCGCAAGGACCGGCGCACCATCACGCTGTGGCTGTCACTGGTGGGGGCGGCGGTCCTGGCGCTGGCCTCGGCGGTGGCGCTGCCGTTCTGGGCGCTCTTGGGCGTGGCCGCGATCCTGGGTGGCGTGACCTATCCGATGTATTCGCTGCTGATCGCCTATACCAACGACTTTCTGTCGAAAGAGCAGATGGCGGCGGCATCGGCAGGCCTGATCTTCCTGAACGGGATGGGGGCGATCTTTGGCCCGCTGGTGGTGGGCTGGCTGATGGGCGTGGTCGGCACGCGCGGCTTTTTCCTGTACATGTGCATCCTGTATCTCGTGCAGGCGGCCTACACGGTCTGGCGGATGAGCCGCCGTGCCGCGCCCACGGTGACCGGGGCCTATCGCGGGGTGACGCCGACTGCCTCGACCCTGGCGGCGGTGGCGGTGCTGGAAAGCGCGCCCGATCTGGGGCCATCGCCCGAAGCGCCGAAACGCTGACGGTTGCGCCGGGGCGGGGGGCCTGTCAGGGTGGCGGGCAGGAGGTGGCGCATGTCCGACCCTGTCGAAGTGCTGGATTTCTGGCTGGGCGAGATAGGCCCCGAAGGCTGGTACGCTGGCACGCCAGAGATCGACGATGCCTGCGCGGTGCGCTTTGGCGATCTGGTGGCGGCGGCGCGCGACGGCGGGCTGGAGCATTGGGTGGATGGCCCCGGCCCGACGCTGGCCTATCTGATCCTGACCGACCAGTTCCCCCGCAACATCCACCGTGGCACGGCGCTGGCCTTTGCGTCCGACGGGCGGGCGCGGGACGCGGCGCGCAAGGCGCTGGCAGCGGGCTGGGACCTGGCCGCGCCAGAGCCCGAGCGGCAGTTTTTCTACATGCCGTTCGAACACTCCGAGGACATGGGCGACCAGGACCTGGCCGTGCGCCTGATGGAGGAGCGGATGGCAGGTGACCCCGAAATGGCGCTGCACGCCCGCGCGCACCGCGAGATGATCGCGCGCTTTGGCCGGTTTCCCTTGCGCAACGCGGCGCTTGGGCGCGAAAACACGCCGGAAGAGGACGAATTCATCGCCAAGGGCGGCTATCGGGCGCTTTTGCAGGCGATGACGGGCTAGCCATGCAATGCGCGCATGGGCCCCCGGCGCTGCGTTTGTTGCTGGATTGAACCAGATGGTTTAAGGGCAAACTACTTTTTCCGAGGGAGGGAAGAATGGCGGATCAAGGGTTTGACGTGGTGGTGATCGGTGCCGGGCCGGGGGGCTATGTCGCGGCGATCCGCGCCGCCCAGCTGGGCCTGAAGGTCTGCGTGGTCGAGCGCGAGCATCTGGGCGGCATCTGCCTGAACTGGGGCTGCATCCCGACCAAGGCGCTTCTGCGGTCGGCCGAGGTGTTCCACCTGATGCACCGCGCCAAGGAATTCGGCCTGTCGGCCACGGGGATCTCCTATGACCTGCCGGCGGTCGTCGCCCGCAGCCGTGGCGTGGCGAAGCAGCTGTCCTCGGGCATCGGCCACCTGATGAAGAAGAACAAGATCACCGTGGTCATGGGTACGGCGACGTTGCCCAAGGCGGGCACCGTGTCGGTCAAGACCGACAAGGGGGCAGAGACGCTGACCGCGAAGCACATCATCCTGGCCACCGGTGCGCGGGCGCGCGAACTGCCGGGGCTGGAGGCGGATGGCGATCTGGTCTGGTCCTACAAGCACGCGCTGGTGGCGGCCCGGATGCCGAAGCGGCTTCTGGTGATCGGGTCGGGCGCCATCGGCATCGAATTCGCCAGCTTCTTCAACACTCTGGGCGCCGATACCACGGTGGTCGAGGTGATGGACCGCATCCTGCCGGTGGAAGACGCCGAAATCAGCGCCTTCGCGAAGAAGTCCTTCGTAAAGCAGGGGATGAAGATCCTGGAAAAGGCCGCGGTGAAGAAGCTGGACCGCAAGCCGGGCGTCGGCGTGACGGCGCATATCGAACAGGACGGCAAGATCACGACGGCCGAGTTCGATACGGTGATTTCCGCCGTCGGCATTGTCGGTAACGTGGAAAACCTGGGGCTTGAGGCCTTGGGCGT
>JAGPCN010000010.1:10931-28702 GCA_018058035.1 Fuscovulum sp. | reverse complement strand
TCCTCGCCCGCATGAAGGCCGGCGCCCCCCTTCCGAACGGGCGCCCCGACATCGTCACCGACCAGACCAGTGCCCATGATCCCCTGCACGGCTACTGCCCCGCCGGCTGGACCGTCGCCGACTGGCGGGCGAAACAGGAAACCGACCCGCAAGCCGTGGAAACCGCCGCCCGCGCCTCCATGCGCCAACACGTCGAGTCGATGGTGGGCTTCTGGAACGCAGGCGTCCCGACGCTGGATTACGGCAACAACATCCGCCAGGTCGCCCAGGACGAAGGCCTGGAAAACGCCTTCGCCTTCCCCGGCTTCGTGCCCGCCTACATCCGCCCGCTCTTCTGCCAGGGCATCGGCCCGTTCCGCTGGTGCGCGCTCTCCGGCGATCCGCAGGACATCCACAAGACCGATGCGGCGATGAAGCGCCTTTTCCCCGAAAACGCCCATCTTCACCGCTGGCTCGACATGGCCGCCGACCGCATCGCCTTTCAGGGCCTTCCCGCCCGCATCTGCTGGATCGGCCTCGGCGACCGCCACCGCGCCGGGCTGATGTTCAACGAGATGGTCGCCAGCGGCGAACTGAGTGCCCCCATCGTCATCGGCCGCGACCACCTCGACAGCGGCTCGGTCGCCAGCCCGAACCGCGAGACCGAAGCCATGAAAGACGGCTCCGACGCCGTCTCCGACTGGCCGCTGCTGAATGCGCTGGTCAACACTGCCTCGGGCGCGACCTGGGTCTCCTTGCACCACGGCGGCGGCGTCGGCATGGGCTTCAGCCAGCACGCCGGCGTGGTGATCGTCGCCGACGGCACCCCCGAAGCCGCCCGTCGGCTGGAGCGCGTGCTGTGGAACGACCCGGCCTCGGGCGTCTGGCGCCATGCCGATGCGGGCTATGACAGCGCCATCCAGTGCGCCCGCGACCACGGCCTGCGCCTGCCGGCAATCCTGGGAACCTGACCCGCCCCTTCAGTCCGGCCGAAATACCCCGGGGGTCCGGGGGCTGGCCCCCGGTCCTGCCGGCAGCCCCCGCACAACGCCCTCAGGCCAGGCCCCGCGGCCCTCAGAGCGTGCGCGGGTTCCGGCCGCCCTCGCGCCAGATCGGGTTCGACCAGGCCCGCCGGCCCGCCGCGTCGATCACCGCCACGCGGATCCAGGGGCTGTTGTTCAGCCGCGCCAGCGGCACCTCGGCCCGGGTCATCGAATGGCCATGCACCGCCTTGGCCCCGGTGCCATGCCCCATCGCCACCACCGAGACCGCGGACGAACATTCGACCACCACCTTGTCGCCGTCGATCGCGACATCGCGCAGTTCGGGGCCTTGCGAGGAATAGAAATCGCCGCGCTTCAGCGCGGCCAGCAGGGCCTCGGGGTCGTTCGCCTCGGCCTTGACCATGACCCAGCCGCCGAAGTGATCAGGCTCGCTGAAATGCGCGTCGTCGGTGGCGATCAGGCTCAGCCTGCGGCCCTCGGTCAAGAGCAGGTCAGCGATGGCGGCGCCGTCGGGCCGGTCGCAGCCGGTGGCGCAGCCGTGGTTGTAGATCTCGACCGCATGGGCGGCGGCGATGGTGCGGGCATCGGCCAGCGTCAGGCCCGACCATTGCGGATGCGCGATGGCGACAAAGGCGCCGGCGGCCACGGCGCGGGCCGCGATCTCGGGGCCGGTTTCCTGGCCGGGTTCGGGCACGAAGGTCGGGCTTTGCGACGGCGCAAAGCCGGGCGGCAGGCCGACGGCCAGGATATGCCACAGCTCGCCGTTCGCCATCGCGCCGGAATGCAGCTCGGCGCCCAGGATGGTGGTGAAGCCGGGCGCCCGGTACGGCAGCGTATCGACGATGGGATAGCCGTAGGCGCCGATGAAATGGTCGGTCAGCGCCAGGAAGTCATAGCCTTCGGCGCGGTAGCGGCGGCAGACCTCTTCGGGCGGCAACACGCCATCGGACCGGGTGGAGTGGGTGTGCAGGTTGCCCCGCCAGAAGCGGCCGGGGGCGGTAAAGGCGGAATGGCGGATCATGGTGCGGTCCCTTGCTGTGGGGCGCAGGATTGCCCCGGCGGCGCGGCTTCGGCAAGGGGGCGCGCGCGGCGGGGTTCGGCCCCCGCTGCCCCTCGTCATGAGGCGTGGGGCGTGCTATCAGGGAACAGTCGCACATATTCAGAGCTGTATCAGATGTCGCTGGATCATCCCGATGCCGCGTCGGCAAAGCCGCAGGCCGCAGACGAAAGCTGCGGTGCCCTTCCCGCCGACCAGATGATTGCCCAGGCCACCGCGGCGGCGGCCTTCCTCAAGGCGCTCAGCCACGAGGGGCGGCTGATGATCCTGTGCCACCTGTCCTCGGGCGAGCGGTCGGTGACCGAACTGGAGCAACTGCTCGATTCGCGCCAGGCGGCGGTCAGCCAGCAACTGGCGCGTCTGCGGCTTGAGGGGCTGGTCGCCACCCGGCGCGAGGGCAAGGCGATCTACTATTCGATCCAGGACCCCAAGGTGCTGCGCACGATCACCCTGGTCTACGACATGTTCTGCAAGCCGGGCGCCTGAACGGCGGTTGGGGGGCTAGCCGCGCCCCAGATAGGGCATGTCGCGCGCCATGATGGTGACGAAGGGCATGTTCACGTCCAGCGGCAGGCCCGCCATGTGCAGGACGGTCGCGGCGACATGGGCCACGTCCATCACCGGCTCGGGCCGGATTTCGCCATTCGCCTGGGGCACGCCCGAGGGGAACTTGCCCGCCATCTCGGTCAGGGCATTGCCGATGTCGATCTGGCCGCAGGCGATGTCAAAGGCGCGGCCGTCCAGCGCAAGGGTGCGGGTCAGGCCGGTGACGGCGTGCTTGGACATGGTGTAGGGCGCCGAGCCGGGTCGCGGCACATGCGCCGAGACCGAGCCGTTGTTGATGATCCGCCCGCCCTGCGGCCTTTGCCGCCGCATCAGGCCGAAGGCCGCGCGGGCGCAAAGGAACATGCCGGTGATGTTGGTCTGGCACAGCCCCAGCCAGTCGTCGACGGCGATTTCGTCGATGGGCTTGCCGGGCAGCGCGATGCCGGCGTTGTTGAACAGAAGGTCCAGCCGCCCCCAGGCACGTTCGACGGCGGCAAAGGCCGCCTCGACCGCCGCCGGGTCGCCCACGTCGGCGGGCAGCACCAGCGCGCCGGGGGCGCCTTGCGCGGTGTCGTGCAGGGCGTCGGCGCGGCGTCCGACGAGGGCGACGCGCCAGCCCTGCGCCAGAAGGGCGCGGGCGGTGGCGCGGCCGATGCCGGCGCCGGCGCCGGTGACAAGGGCGGTTCGGCCTTGGGGATCGGGGGGCTGATCGGGCATCAGGGTCACTCCGCGAAGTCGTATTTCATCAGCCAGTAGAGGCAGCGGGCCACGGCGCGCTCGGCCACGCCGCTGGCCGTGGCCAGCTGGTCCACTGTCGCCCCGGCCTCACCGGCGGCCTGCAGCGCGGCCAGTACGGCGGCGACGCGGGGGCGCCCTTCGAACAGGCGGCGGACGCCTTCGTAGTCGCGCAAGGACAGCGTGGCCTCAAGGCCGGGGCGGTCATCGGCCGGGCGGGCGCGGAAGCGGCGTTCGGCCGGGGCGCCCTGGCGGGTGGGATAGGCGCCGAAGAACAGGCCCGGCGCCGGCGCCGGCGGCACCAGGGCGGGCGCGATGGGCGGCGGCAGGCGCCCGCCCGCGCGGGCTGCGGCCAGCATCGCCGCCTGTTCCGCCCAAAGCGCCTGCATCTGCGGCACCACCGCGGCCCAGTCGTAGACCGCCCGCGCCCGCGCCTGCCCCGCCTGCCCCATCCGGGCGCGCAAGGACGCATCGGAGCCGAGCGCCACCAGCGCCTCGGTCAAGGCGCGCACATCGACGCGGGTCAGCGCGGACAACTGGCTGACGTATTGCACATAGCTGTCGGTGCCGCCGTAATGGCGCTGGCCCAGGTATACGGTCAGGTCGGCGCGCGGGGTTTCAGTCGGCACCCGGATGCCGACATCGGGCGTGACGGTATCCTTCATGCCGTCCCAGTCGGACACGATCACCGGCAGGCCCGCGGCCATCGCCTCGATCGGGGCAAGGCCGAAGGTCTCCTGCACGTTGTCGATGGGAAAGAGGAACATCTGCGCCGCCGACAGCGTCGCCTTGCGTTCGCCCGCATCGGCCCCGTCCAGAAGGTGCAGCCCGACCTCGGGCATCATGCCGCGGGCGCCTTCGGTAAAGACCTTGCGCGCGTAATCCTCGCGGAACTGACCGCAAAGCAGCAGGTGAAAGCGCCGCCCGACCTGCCGCTGCGCCCGCGCCAGCGCCAGATACAACGGCAGCGGGTCAAATTTCTCGTGCGGGGTCAGGCGGGCGATGATCGCGCAGGCAATGTCGTCCGGCCCGATGCCCAGGCGCCGGCGCAGCGCCTCGCCCGCCGCAGGATCGGGGGTGAAGTCGGCGCAGGTCACGCCCAGCGGGATCACCGGCAAGAGGGGCCGCGGCGGCGGCTTGCCGCCAAAGCGCCCGGCCAGGTAGGCGTCGGTCATCTCCATCTGCGCCTGGATCGAGGCCAACACCGCGCGCGAGGTGCAGATCACCGCGTCCCAGGGCATCTGCGGGGCCGAGCGCAGGTCGAACATCCCCTGCATCACCGCCTTGGTGGCCGTGGTGTGGGTGATGCCGCAATAGGCATAGGAGGCATGGCCCCAGACCGCCCGACGCCAGCATTCGGCGCCGAAGTTCGGGCTGGGGTAGCTGACCACCTGGACCGGGGCAATGGCGGCCGGGGTTTCCAGCCTTGCGCCGCGGATCGGGCGGGTGACGCCCTCGCGCTGCGCGAAGTCGCGGAAATGCTGTTCGTCGCCCGGGCCATGGGTCAGGCAGACGAATTCCTCGGCCACGGCATGGGCGAAGAAGCCGCGCAGGAAACTTTCGCCGGCGACGCGGCGGCCGTTGATGCCCTTGGACTTGGGGTCGTAGCCGTCGGGGGCATACCAGATGGCGGCATTGGCGGGGGCACGGGTCACGGGTGCAGGGTCTCCATCCACAGCCAGGGCGTGGGCGAGGCGCGCCATTCCCACAAGAGCAGCAGGCGGTCGAGGTCGGACAGCTCTTCGGCCCAGGGCGGCAGGCGGTCGGGGCGCAGGGTGCGGTCGATCCGGGTGATGCGATGGCTGGCGGCAAAGCGGGCGGTCAGGTCCGCCAAGAGGCCCGGGCGCATGCCCTCGTGGACCTCGACCAGAATGTCGGCCGCGGTCAGGCCGGGGGCGGCGGCAGGGTCCAGCAGATCGGCCTCGGCGCCCTCGATGTCGCAGATCACCACAGTGCGGGCGGCCTGGAAGAGGGCAAAGTCGGCATGGGTGAAAAGGCCGCCGACCTCGACCCGGTCGGCCACGCCGTTGGCCTGGGCCAGGGTCCGGCACAGGGCCTGCGCGGCTTCGCTGGTGTCACGGGCAAGGACGCGGGCCTGCGGCATCCGGCGGGCCAGGCCGACGGCGTAATAGCCCTCGGCACAGCCGATGTCGACGACCTGGGCATAGGGACGGGCGGCGATGGTCTCGATCACCGGCTCGAGGCTGGCCTCATAGGCGCCCAGCAGCCGGGCCGCGCGGGCGCCTTCGGCGGCTCGGACCGGATAGGCCATGCCGGCAAAGGGACCGGCCAGGACGGTGGTGCCATTGCGCGCGCTCAGGGTGTTGTCCAGCAGCGCCGCGCGCCATTTGGCCAGGTGGCGCAGGGCGGCCGCCAGCCGGTCGGGCGTGGGCGGCCCGTCAAGCAGGCGGCGCAGCCCTTCGGTCACGGAGATCGTCAGCGGTGAGGGTGCCTGCGCCATGTCCCTGCCTTTTGCGCCATGGTTAGGGGGGGATGGCCGGGCCGTAAAGGGCGGCGCTGCGGGGGGGGCGATTTCCGCGCGGAAATCGGTCCGGAATTCGCGCGAATTCCGGTTCCCGGCGGTGCGCCCGGGCGCGGTCCTGTCCGCCGTCGCTTCAGGTCGGGGCGGTATCGGCCATCAGCACATCGAAGGCCGCCCGCCGGTCTGCCAGCGCCGCGGCCAGCGCGGGGTCGGGCGGCACGGTGCCGATGGTGGCGACCGGCTCGGACAGAAGGCCAACCGCCTCTCCGGCCGCCACGGCGGCCAGCCGCGCGGCGCCGCGCGGGCCGGCCATGTCGGCCCCGGCGATCAGCCCCATCGGCCGGTCCAGCGCCGTCGCCATCAGCCGCTGCCACAACGCGCTGCGGGTGCCGCCGCCGACCAGGGTAAACCGTTCGGGCCGCACGCCCACCGCCTCTTGGGCGGCCAGGCAATCGGCGAACTGGAAGGCCACGCCCTCCATCGTCGCATAGGCCAGCATGGCGGGCGTCACCCCGGGGTGCAGCCCCGCCATCCGGCCCAAGAGGTCGGGCCGGTTCAGCGGCGTGCGGATGCCGGTCAGGCAGGGCAGGAACAGCGGCGCCGCCCGCGGATCGGCCGCCAGGGCCGCCGCCTCGGCATCGAGGTCGGGCACGCGGCGCCCGGTCAGCTGCGCCACCCAATCCAGGCTGGCCGTCGCGCTCATCACCACGCCCATCGACAGGAAAACCTGCGGCACCACATGGGCCGAAGTCAGGATCGCCGCCTCGGGCCCCGGGTGAAAGGCCGCGTCGACGATGCAGGCCACGCCCGAGGTGCCGATGGTCAGCACCGCATCGCCCGGCCGCGCGCCGCCCGCGCCCAGGGTGGACCCCATGTTGTCGCCCGCCCCCGCCGCGACCGCGACCGGCCCCGCCATGCCCCAGCGGGCGCAGAGGTCGGGGCGCAGCCGCCCGGCCTCGGCCCAGCTGTCCAGCACGGGCGGCAGATGCGCCGGATCCCAGCCCGCGGCGGCGCAAAGCGCCGGGTCCCAGCGGCCGGTCGCCACGTCCATCAACTGCGTGCCGCCGGCGTCCGAGGGCTCGGTCGCGACCTCGCCGGTCAGCGCCAGGCGGACGAAATCCTTGGTCAGCATCAGCATCCGCGCGGCGTCCATCACCGCGGGTTCATGCTTGCGCAGCCACAGCAGTTTTGGCGCGGTGATGCCCGGATCGGGCGTGCCGTTGGAGCGCCGCCCGATGTCGGGCACCGCCGCCAAAAGCTCGGCGCATTCGGCCAGCGCGCGCTGGTCGTTCCACAGCATCGCGGGCCGCAAGGGGCGCATCCTTGCGTCCAGCACCAGCGCCGCCAGCATCTGCCCCGACAGCCCGATGCCGCGCACCGCCGCCATTTCACGCGGCGCCTCGGCCGCCAGCCGGTCCAGGCAAGCAAGGACGGTGGACACCCAGAGGTCGGGGTCCTGCTCGCTCCACCCCACCTGCGGGCGACTTACGGCCACCGGCTCGGCCGCCACGGCGACGACACGCGACAGGTCCTCGATCAGCACCGCCTTGATGCCCGAAGTGCCCAGGTCGATGCCGACATGCACAGCCATCAGCCGCGCTCCAGCAGCGCGCGGGCGGTGGCCTCGTCGGTGACCAGCGTGTCGACCACGCCGCGCTTCAGCACCGCGCGCACCACGGCCACCTTGTGCGGCCCCCCGGCGGCCAGGATCACGTTGGCAATCGGCCCCAGGTCGTCCAGCCCGATGCCGATGACGCGCTCGTTGATCGGGTGCGCGATCGGCTGGCCCTCGGCGTCGATCACCACGCCCAGCACATCGCCCACGGCGCCCAGGGCGCGCAGGTCCTCCATCGTCACGTCGCCCGGCAACCCGTCGCGCATCAGCAGCGAGTTCTTCGAGATATCCCCTGCCGCCATAGCCAGCGCATCGACCCGGCGCAGCTTTTCCAGCACCGCGCGGAACACGTCCAGCTGCATGATCGTGTCGCGGCTGTCGCGGCTGCCGGCATAAAGCGGCGCTGTGAAATAGCTGTGCTGCGCTCCTAACAGGTCGGCCAGCCGGGTGGTGATCTCGAAACTGTTCAGGTCCGACCCCCGCGTCAGACCGCCCATGACGCTGATCACCTCAAGGTCCGGGCGCTCCATCGCGGCGACGAAGCGGGTGGCGATGTTCAGCGTGCCGCCCCAGGACATGCCGAATGTCCGGACCGAGCGGTCTGCCAGCACCTCGGACAACAGGTTTCCCAGGGCCGCGCCCACAATCATCTGCACGTCGCGCGGGTCCATCGGCGCTGGCGCGACATAGGCCTGGCGCAAACCAAACCGCGCCCGCAACGCGGCCTCAAGTTCCGCGCAGGCCGCAAAGGCGGTGTTGAAGGTGATCCGCACCAACCCGCGCGCCCGCGCCTCGGCCAGCGCCTTGTTGACGCGCAGGCGCGTGGCGCCCAGCTTTTCGGCCACCTTTTCCTGGGTCAGCCCCTCGACGTGATAGGCCCAGGCGACCTGCGCCAGGAACCTCTCCTCGGTGTCGATCTGCGGCAGCTTCGGCGCACGAGCCATCGGACCCCCTACTTGACGGCGCCCATGGTCAGGCCCCGGACCAGGTGTTTCGACGCCAGCATCGCAAAGATCAAGACCGGCACGACGATCAGGGTCGAGGTCGCCATGATCTTTCCGTAAGGAACATCGTAGCCCTCCATGAAGGTCACGGCCATGGCGGGGGCGGTCTTGGCGGCCTTGGGTGCCAGGATGTAGGCGAACAGAAGCTCGTTCCACGAGAAGATGAAGGACAGGATCGAACTGACGGCGACCCCCGGCATCGCCAGGGGCAGGCAGATGCGGCGAAAGATCGTCCACTGGCTGGCACCTTCCAGAAGGGCGGCCTCGTCCAGTTCCCGCGGGATGCTGCGGAACTGGTCGGTACAGATCCAGATCACGATCGGCAGGGTAAAGGTCAGGTACATCAGGATCAGCGCCGCGTGGGTGTCGCGCAACCCCGTTTCCCGCGCGATCAGGAAGACCGGAAAGGCCAGCACCACCGGCGACACGAAGCGGTTGGTGATGAACCAGAACCACAGGTCCTGCTTGCCGCGAAACTCGAACCTTGCCAGCGCATAGGCCGCGGGCGTGCCGAGCGCCACCGCCAGCCCGGTCGTGCAGACCGCCACGATGATCGAGTTGATCAGCGTGGGCGCCACCTTGTCCTCGAACAGCACCTCCCAGTAATTCGCCAGCGTCGGCGTGAACAGCCAGACCGGCGGTGATTCCAGCGCGACGATCTGGGTCTTCAGGCTGGTGGTGACCATCCAGTAGAACGGGAACACGCAGAAAAGGCCGATCAGGGCCAGGATCGCACCTTCGACCCACAGGGCGCGGCGCTGCAACGGGGCGGCCATCTCAGCGCACCTCCTTGTAGAAGAACTTGATGTACAGCCGCGCCAGGAAGATCGTCAGCGCCAGCATGATGATCGACTGCGCCGCCGCCAGGCCGATGTCGAACTGCCGGTTGCCCACCCGCTCGATCAGCACGGCGATGAACTCGGTGGCCGACCCCGGACCGCCCCGCGTCATGGTGAAAGGCATGTCGAACAGCTTCAGCGTGTCGGCGGTGCGCAGGATCAGGATGGCGACCAGGCTGGGCACCAGGAACGGCAGCTGCACATGGCGCAGCACGGTCCAGTTCGACCGGGTTTCCAGCGTTGCGGCCTCTTCAATCTCGGGCGGCACGGTCGACAGGCCCGCCAGCAGCACCAGCGCGACAAAGGGCGTCCACTGCCAGATGTCCCACATCACCACGGCGATGAATGCATTTGTAGGGTCACCGATGAAATTGATCGACTCGACACCGATCCAGCCCAGCATCTGATTGATGACGCCGTATTTTTCATTCAGCATCACCTGCGCCAGCAGGCCCACCACGGCATAGGTGGTGGCCATCGGCAAGACCAGCGACAGCCGCGTCAGCGTCTTCCAGAAGGTCAGGCCGGGGCGGTGCAGCACCAGCGCGATGGTCAGCCCCAGGGCGATCTGCACCGGCACCGAGATCGAGAACAGAAGCGCCGTCCGCCCCATCGCCTGCCAGAACGCAAGGTCGGTCAGCACCGTCCAGTAATTCTCAAGCCCGACGAACCGCTGCTGCGCCAGTTTGGTCAGGTTGAAGTAGTGCAGGCTTTTCCAGACCGCGAACAGCAGCGGCGCAATGCCCACCAGCGCAAGCGCGGCCACGGCGGGCCCCAGGAAGGCAGCGATGGTGCGGCGGGGCACGCGAAGGGTCATCGGTCTCTCCGGTCGGTAAGGGTGGGCCCCGGCCTGCGACAGCCGGGGCCCCTTCGGTGCCTTGCGGCACCTCTCCGGGAGGAGGGGTTATTGCGCCAGCGGCTTCTTGCCGTCGTAATAGCCGGCCTCGGCCAGAACGGCCTCCATCTTCTCGCCGATCGTCTTGGCGCCCTCTTCGATGCTGACCTCGCCCAGCATCATCTTGGTGCCCCATTCCTGCACGATCTCGGTGATCGCCGGCCATTCGGCAAAGCGCGGGCGGAATTCCGGCACGCCGTCCTTCCAGCTTTCGACCAGCGCCGGGATGAACTTGTAGGTCTCGGCCAACGCGGGGTCGGCATAGGCCGACTGGCGCCCGGGCACGCCGCCCATCTCCAGGTACTGCCCCGACTTGGCCTTCGAGGTCACCCACTGGATGAACAGCCAGCCAGCCGCCTTTTCGGCATCATCAGCCTGTGCTGCCACCGCCAGCGAGAACCCGCCAAGCGCCGGCTTGCGGCCCGCCGGGCCGGTCGGTTCGGGCGCGATCGCCACGCAATCGGCCACTTTCGACGTCTCGGGGCTGACCACGGTCGAATAGAAGGCCGACCATTCGGTGATCATCGCCACGTCGCCCTGGGCAAAGGCGTTGACCGTTTCGGCATGGTCATAGGCGACGATGCCTTCGGGCATGAACTTCATCAGGTCCTGGCGGAACTTGAGGCCCGCCTGGCTTTCGGCCGACAGCAGGTTCGACTTGAACTCTGCATTCAGGAAGGACCCGCCGAAGGGCCACAGAAAGCGCGCAAAGCTGTCGGCCGATTGCGTTTCGTTGCGCTTGGACTGCAGCGCATAGGCGAACTTGCCGTCCTTGGTCAGCGCCGGGCCGTAGGTGTTCATCACATCGTCCCAGGTCGCCGGAGGGGCGGTGAACCCGGCCGCTTCCAGCATGCACTTGTTATAGAACAGAAGACCCGAATAGTTGTCGAAGGGCAGCCCGTAGTTCACCCCGTTCCACGACCCGAAGGCATCCAGGATCAGCGGGAAGAAATCGGCCATGTCCAGGTCGGGATCGGCCAGGGCAGCGTCGTTGATGAAGGTTTCCGACGGGACCAGCCAGCCGTTTTCGGCAAAGTTGCCGATCCACACCAGGTCGATCAGCGCGATGTCCAGATCGCCCCCGGCCACGAAATCGCGCACCTGTTCGCCAAGCGCGTTCTCGTAGGGCACCGTGGTGTAGTTCACCTTGATCCCGGTCGCCGCCTCGAATTCCGGCAGCATCTTGATCGCGGCGTTATAGCCGGGACGGTCCAGGAACAGCACCTCCAGTTCGGTGCCGGCATAGGGCTTGGCCGCCTCTTCCAGCGTCCAGGCCTGGGCACCGCCAGCGGTCGCCGCCGTTGCCAGCGCCAGCGCGCTGACATGCATCTTGAGCTTCATGTGATCCTCCCTAGGGTCCAGCGTTGCGTGGTTGACTTCCATTTGTAACGCTGCACATATAAATGTATCGAACACCGGACGAGTCAACCGGGAAAATGACGCTGCACCGCCTGCCGCGCGGCCGGCGGCGCAAAGAAGGGGGAAGAACCGCGCATGGCCGAAGTCAGGCTGACGGGTGTGAACAAGCACTATGCCGGGGTGCAGGCCCTGCACGGCATCTCGCTGACCATCGAGGACGGTGAATTCGCGGTCTTCGTCGGCCCCTCGGGCTGCGGCAAGTCCACCCTTCTGCGCTCCATCGCGGGGCTTGAAGACATCTCGGGCGGCGAGATCCGCATCGGCGACCGCAACGTGACCGAGGCCGCGCCGTCCGAACGCGACGTGGCCATGGTGTTCCAGTCCTACGCGCTGTACCCGCACATGACGGTGCGCGAGAACATGGATTTCGGCATGAAGGTGAACAACTTTGCGCCGGCCGACCGGCAGCGCCGGATCGCCGAGGCCGCGCGCATCCTGCAACTGGAGCCATACCTCGACCGCAAGCCCGCGCATCTGTCGGGTGGCCAGCGCCAGCGCGTCGCCATCGGCCGCGCCATCGTCAAGAACCCAGCGGTATTCCTGTTCGACGAACCCTTGTCCAACCTGGACGCCAAGCTGCGCGTCCAGATGCGGGTCGAGCTTGAGGCCCTGCACCGCGACCTGAAGGCGACGATGATCTACGTCACCCACGACCAGGTCGAGGCGATGACCATGGCCGACAAGATCGTGGTGCTGAACGCCGGCCGGATCGAGCAGGTTGGCGCGCCGATGGACCTGTACCACCGGCCCGCATCGGAATTCGTCGCGGGCTTCATCGGGGCGCCGGCGATGAACTTCCTGCCCGTCACCTTGGCCGGCGGCCAGGCCGGCCTCGACGGCCAGCCCCTTGGCCCGGCCCCCGAGGGCACCGTCAAGCTGGGCATCCGCCCCGAACATGTCGCGTTGCGCCCCGCCGGTCAGGGCACCCTGCCCGCCACCGTCACCTTGCGCGAAACCCTGGGCGGCGACGCCTATCTTTATGTGCGCCTTTCCGGCGGCCAGCCCATGGTCGTGCGGGCCGAGGGCGATACCACGCTGGACCACGGCGCCGAGGTCGGTCTGGACCTGCCGCCCGCGCGCCTGCACGCCTTTGCCGCCGACGGGCGCAGGCTTGACCCCGCCGGGGGTGCCGCATGAGCGGCGCCGACCTGATCGCCCGGGCCGTCGCCCGGTCGGCCAATGTGGCCGAGGTTCTGATCGGGCGGGGCGTGCTGTCGCAGGCGGCGGCGCTTTACGCCCGCCACTTCACCGGCCCTGCCGTGCTGTTCGCCGACGACCGCGGCTGGGCCGCCGCCGGGCCGCAGGTGCAGGCGGCGCTGGCCGCCGCCGGGATCGCCACGCGCAGCCACGTCATCCCGGCCCGCCCGCGCCCGAAGCCCACCACAGACCTGGCCGACAGCCTGCGCGCCCAATTGCGCCCCGGCGAAACCCCCGTCGCCATCGGATCGGGCGTGATGAACGATGCGGTGAAACACGCCGCCTTCACCGCCGGCATCCCTTATCTTTGCGTCGCCACCGCCGCCAGCATGGATGGCTACACCTCGGCCGGGGCGCCGCTGTCGGAAAAGGGCTTCAAGAAGACCATCCCCTGCCGCCCGGCCAAGGCTCTCCTGGCCGACCTGGACGTGATCGCGGCCGCCCCGGCCGAGATGACCGGCTGGGGCTACGGCGACCTTGCGGGCAAGGTTCCGGCGGGGGGCGACTGGATCATCGCCGACGCCCTGGGGATCGAGGCGATCGACGATGTCGCCTGGCCCATGGTGCAGGACGGGCTTGAGGGCTGGCTGTCGCATCCCGACCGCATCGCCGCCGGCGACCCCGCCGCCATCGAGGGGCTGTTCCTGGGCCTGACCCTTGTCGGCCTGGCGATGGAGGCGCATGGCTCGTCGCGCCCCGCCAGCGGTGCCGACCACCAGATCGCCCACCTGTGGGAGATGGACGACCTGCACCACCACGGCGAACGGGTCAGCCACGGCGCCTGCGTCGCGGTCGGCACCATGGCCGCGCTGCGGATGTTCGACTGGCTGCTGACGCGCGACCTGACCACGCTCGACCCCGCCCGCCGCGCCGCCGAGGCCCCCTCGCTGGCCGACAAGCAGGCCGAGATCCTGGGCCATTTCGGCCCCGGCGAGATTGCCGAGCGTGCGCTGGCCGAAACCCGCGCCAAGCATGTCGAGGGCGCCGCCCTGCAGGCCCGCCTGGCCCGCCTGCGCGACCTCTGGCCCGACCTGTCGCCGCGCCTGCGTGCCCGGCTTTGGCCGGCCGACCGGATGGCCGCCCATCTGGCCCGCGCCGGCGCCCCGGTGACGGCTGCCGACATCGGCGTCGATCCGCACTATCTGCACCGCACCATCCTGAAGGCCCGCTTCCTGCGCAGCCGCTATACCGTGCTGGACCTGCTGGACGAATGCGGTCTTCTGGACCAGGCTGCCGCGGCGGCCCTGCCGGGGGCCGCGCAGACCGGAGGGGCCAGATGACGCTGTCCGACCTTGCCACCCGCGCCGCCGCCGAGATCCGCGACGCCGTCGCCGCCATCGACCCCGCCGCGATGGACGGCATGGTGGCCGAGATCGCGCAGGCGAAGCGGATCGTCTGCTACGGCGTGGGCCGCGAGGGGCTGATGATGCGCGCCCTTGCCATGCGGCTTTACCACATCGGCCTTGATGCCCATGTCGCGGGCGACATGTCCTGCCCGCCGGTCGGTCCCGGCGACCTGCTGCTGGTCAGCGCCGGCCCCGGCGGGTTTTCCACCGTCAACGGCCTGATCGGCGTCGCCCGCGCCGCCGGCGCCCGCATCGCCTGCGTGACCGCCCAAGGGGATGGCGCCGCCCCGCTGGCCGCCGACCGCATCTTTCTGATCCCTGCGCAGACGATGGCGAATGACCAGGGCGCCGCCGCGACATCCGTCCTGCCGATGGGATCGCTGTTCGAGGGCGCGCAGTATCTGGCGTTCGAACTGCTGGTCCTTGCCCTGCGCGACCGGCTAGGCATCGACCCCGCCGCCATGCGCGCCCGCCATACCAACCTGGAGTAGCCGATGGGCTGGCAGGACCGCTTTTCGCTGAAAGGCCGCAAGGCGCTGATCACCGGCGCCTCCAAGGGCATCGGGGCCGAGATTGCCGCCGTCTTCGCCGAAGCGGGCGCCGATATCGTGGCGCTTGGCCGCGACGCTGCCGACCTCGAGGCCACGGCAGGGGCCGTCCGCGCCCAAGGCCGCCGCTGCCTGACCCTGGTGGCCGAGATGGCAAGCCCCACCGAACCCGTCGCCGCCTGCCAGAAAGCGCTTGAGCAATGGGGCACCATCGACATCCTGGTGAACTCGGCCGGCATCGCCAACGTCGCCCCTGCGGTGGATTTCCCGACCGAGGACTGGGACCGCATGATGGCCGTCAACCTGCGTGCGCCCTTCCTGACCGCCCGCACGCTTGCCCCCGCGATGATCGCGCAACGCTGGGGCAAGGTGATCAACATCAGCAGCCAGACCGGGGTGATCGCGCTGGACGATCACGCCGCCTATGCGTCTTCGAAGGGGGGCCTCAACGCTCTGACCAAGTCGCTCTGTGCCGAATGGGCGCGGTTCAACGTGCAAGTGAACGCGATCTGCCCGACCGTGGTGATGACGCCGATGGGCAAACAGGTCTGGGGCAAGCCGGAAAAGGGCGACCCCTTCCGCAACGCAACCCCCGCCCGCCGCTTCGCCGAACCGACCGAGGTGGCGGATGCGGCGCTCTACCTTGCCTCCGACGCCTCGGCGATGGTCAACGGGGCGCTTCTGATGGTCGAGGGCGGCTTTACCAGTGTCTGACCTGAACCCCGCCCTGACCGACGCCGAAACCGCCTTCCGCCGGTATGAGGAGGTCCGCCGCCGCCTGCCGCAGGCCCGCTATACGGCCCGCCCTACCCCCCTGCCGACGCTGGAAGAGGTGGCCGATCATGTCGACGGCTTCCTCCTTGATGCCTTTGGCGTGCTGAACGTCGGCGAAACCCCGATCCCCGGCGCGGTCGCCCGCATGGCCGCCCTGCGCAAGCGCGGCAAGCGGCTGGCGGTGCTGACCAATGCCGCCAGCTACACCCGCGCGCAGCTTCTGGCGAAATACCACCGCCTCGGCTTTGACTTCACCGCCGATGAGGTCGTCGCCTCGCGCGACGTGGCGCTGATGCACCTGGAAAACATCGCCCCCGGCGCGACCTGGGCCGCCCTTTCGGCCGCAGGAGACAGCTTTGCCGACAGCCCCGCCCGGCTGGTCGACGCCATCGAAAACCCCACCGCATTCGACGATGCCGACGCGATCCTGTTCCTGTCCTCGGCCCGCTGGACCGATGCGCTCCAGGCCCGCCTGCTGCAGGCGCTGGAACGCCGCCCCCGCCCCGTCGTCATCGCCAACCCCGACATCGTCGCCCCGCGCGAAGACGGGCTGACGCTGGAACCCGGCCTTTACGGCCACGCGCTGCTGGATCGGCTTGACCTGCCCGTCCATTGGTTCGGCAAACCCTTTCCCCAGGCCTTTGCCGAAGGCATCGCCCGCACCGGCCTTGCACCTGACCGGCTGGCGATGGTGGGCGACACGCTGCACACCGATGTCCTCGGCGGGGCCGCCGCCGGCTGCCGCAGCGTGCTGGTCACCGATCACGGCTTGTTCGCGGGCCGCGACACCGCGCCCTTCATCGCCGCCTCGGGCATCGTGCCCGATTTCATCGTGCCCACGACCTGAAGGCCCCTCAGACCCCCTTGGCGCGCAGCCAGTCGCCGACGATCTGCCGGTGACGGTCGCCGCCGTAGCTGGGGAAATGCCCGGCATGCACCACCCGCACCGGCAGATCGTAAAGCCGCTTCATCGAGGCGACATACTGGGCGGGGTTCGAGTGATAGGTATCCTCGATCAGCGGGCCGTCATAGACGATGTCGCCCGCGAACAGGATGCCAGTCGCGGCTTCGAACAGCGCGATGCCGCCGGGGGAATGGCCGGGGGTGTGGATCACCTCGAAATGCCGGTCGCCCAGGTCGATCCGGTCGCCATCCCACAAAAGCCGCGTCGCCGGGGCCGCCCGCACCGCATAGCTGACCGAGGCATAGGGCGCGGGCGGCAGCGTGGTAAAGATCTCGTCCGTCACATAGGGGTCGGCCAGGGTCGCCGCGCGCGTCGGGTTGGCCAGGATCTCGGCCTCGGCGGCGTGGCAGAGGCGACAGGGAAATTCGTGGTGGCAGCCGATGTGGTCGAAATGGGTGTGGCTGGCCACCGCCTGCAACGGCCGTTCGCTGACCAGCGGCACCCATTCGCGCAAGGAGACCACGCCCATCCCGCTGTCGACCAGCATGTCGCCGTCGCGGCCGCGCACGTGCCAGACGTTGCAGCGGTAGAACGGCAGGATGTGCGGCTCGTCGATCAGGGTGACGCCATCGGACAGCGGCGTGAGGCGCCACCAGTCGGCGGGGTTCACAGCAGCACCGGATGGCGGGCACAGAGGTCCATCTGATCCCCCGGCGTGACGCTGGCGCCCTGCGGCAGATGCACCAGCAGGCTGAGGTCCGGGGCGGCCAGCGGCGCAAAGCGGGCGCGCACATGGGTGCCGAAGAACGCGGCCTCGGTCAGCCGCGCAGGGCCAAGGCGCAAGGGCCCCTCGGGGCCGATCGCCTCGGGGCGCAGGCACAGCGTGCCGGTGCCGGGCACCAGGGGCCCCAGCGGCGACAGGCCGTCGCGCACCGGGATGCGGTTGATTTCGCCCATGAAACCGGCGGCGAACAGGCTTTTCGGTTGCAGGTAGACGCGGGCGGGCGGGCCGTCATCCTCGATCCTTCCGGCGTTCATCACCACGATCCGGTCGGCGATGGCCATCGCTTCCTCCTGGTCGTGGGTGACGTGGACAAAGGTGGTGCCGACCTTGGCCTGGATCGCCTTCAGCTCTTCCTGCATCTGGCGGCGCAGCTTCAGGTCCAGCGCGCCCAGGGGTTCGTCCAGCAGCAGCACGTCAGGGTCCACCGCCAGCGCGCGGGCCAGCGCCACCCGCTGCCGCTGCCCGCCAGACAGCTCATGCGGGCGCGCCCCCCCGCGCCCCGCCAGGCCCACCAGCGCCAGCATCTCGTCGGCGCGCGCCCGCCGCGCGGCGCGGCCCATCCCCCGCATCTTCAGCCCGAAGGCCACGTTGTCGGCCAGCGTCATGTGCGGGAAAAGCGCGTAATCCTGAAAGACCGTGGTGG
>JAGPCN010000010.1:0-10831 GCA_018058035.1 Fuscovulum sp. | reverse complement strand
GCCAGCATCTCGTCGGCGCGCGCCCGCCGCGCGGCGCGGCCCATCCCCCGCATCTTCAGCCCGAAGGCCACGTTGTCGGCCAGCGTCATGTGCGGGAAAAGCGCGTAATCCTGAAAGACCGTGGTGGTCGGCCGGTCCCTGGGCGACACGCCGCCCATGTCGCGCCCGCCGATCAGGATGCGGCCCGCCGAAGGCTCGGCAAAGCCGCCGATCAGGGTCAGAAGCGTGGTCTTGCCGCAGCCCGAAGGCCCCAACAGCACCACGAATTCCCCCGCCGCGATCGACAGGCTGACATCGTCCAGCGCGACGGCCCGGCCATAGGTCTGGCGAACCCCGATGATCTCGACCCCTGCGGTCATGCGCGCCTCCGAAGGAACAGGGCCTCGGCCGCCACCACCACGACGACCGAGACAAGGAACACCACCGACCCCACCGCGTTGGTCGCGGGCGACAAGCCGGATTTCAGCATCGACCAGATCTCGACTGGCAGGGTCACGTCAAAGCGGGTCAGAAGGAAGGCGATGATGAATTCATCCCAGCTGAAGGTGACCGACAGGAAGAAGGCCGCCGCCAGCGCCGGCGCCAGCATCGGCGCCGACACTTGCGTCAGCACCTGCCATTCGCCGGCGCCCAGGTCGCGCGCCGCGCGTTCTGCCGATTTCTGCTGGTCGCCCATCGCGGCAAAGCAGATCGCAAAGCACAGGGGCAGGTTCAGCACGACATGGCCGATGCCGGTGGTCATCAGCGACGGCCGTATCCCCAGGTGCGAGAACATCTGCAACAGCCCCAGCCCCAGGATCAGCGTGCTGACCGCCATCGGCGCGATCAGAACCAGCCGCAGCACCGGCGCCCCCGGCAGCCGCACCCGCGCCAGCCCGTGCGCCGCCAGGAACCCCAAGACCAGCGCCACGGCCGAGCTGGCCCCCGCCAGCAGCACCGAATTGCCCATCGCCGCCATCAGGTCGCGGTCGCCCAGCACCCGCGCGTACCAGTCCAGCGTGACGCCGCGGAACGGCGGCACCGGCAGCCGCCCGTCCTGGAAGGAAAACGCCACCAGCACCGCGACGGGCAAGAAGATGAAGACATAGGCCGCCGCCAGGTACAGCCAGACAAGGGGGCGCAGCGCCTTCATATCCGGTCCAGCCTGACCCAGCGGGCGGTGGCCGCCCAGGCCAGCGTCACGATGACCATCAGCACCACCGACAGCGCCGAGGCAAAGGGAAAATTGCCGCTGCGGCCCAGTTGCAGCATGATCAGCTGCGGCAAGGTCAGCTCGGAGTTGCCGCCCAGGATCTGCGGCGTGATGTAGTCGCCGATGCACAGCACAAAGGTCAGGAAGGCCCCGGTCACCACGCCCGGCAGGGTCAGCGGCAGGATGACGTGGACAAAGGCCCGCACCGGCCCCGCGCCCAGATCGGCCGCCGCGCGGGCATAGTTCGGCGGCAATTGCACCAGGTTGGCATAGATCGTCAGCGTCAGCAGCATGACGAAGAAATGGACGAAGCCGATCACCGTCGCCGCCCGGGTCGCCGCCAGTTCCAGCGGGCCAAGGCCCAGGACGTCCAGCGCCTGGTTCAGCACCCCGTTCTGCCCCAGCACCAGAAGCCAGGCGTAGGACCGCACGACATAGCTGGTCCAGAACGGCAGGATCGCCAACAGCAGCGCCAGCCGCTGCCAGCGCCGCGGCACCCTGAATGCGATGATGGCCGCCAGCGGATAGGCCAGCAGCACCGACAGCCCCGTCACCAGCGCGGTGATCTGCAGGCTGTTGACCAGCGCGCCCAGCATCTGCGGCTCGGTCGCCAGACGCAGATAGTTGCCGGGATCAAGGGCGGGCACCACCTCCCGCCCCTCCATCCGGGCGAAAGACAGGGCCAGCATCCCAAGGAACGGCAGCACGAAGAAAGCCAGCGTCCAGACCAGCGCCGGGGCCACCAGGCCCCAGCCCAGACGGGCCTCGCGCGCGGCCAGGCTCATTGCGCCAGCATCTCGGTCCACAGGTCCTGCATCGCCGTGTCCAGCGCGGCGTCAGGGATCGGGTAAAGCTGCGCGCGCGCCAGGAATTCCGGCTGGCGGTCCCACCGCAGCACGGCCTTCTGCTCGGCCGTCAGGGCATCGCCCGCCTTGGCGTTCGCGGGCATCCCCCAATAGCAGGAACTGGTCGCCAGCCGCGCCTGACCTTCGGGCGAGACGATGTATTTCACGAACTCCAGCGCCAGGTCCGGCTGCGCGCTGCCCGCGACAACGCCGATCGACTGCGCCCACCGCAAGCCGCCCTGCTTCGGGATCGTCCAGTCCAGGTTGGCGTTTTCCGCCGTCAGGACCGCGGTCAGCCATTCGCCGCCGCCGATGACGATATCGACATCGCCGGTCGCCAGCGCGGTCTGCGCCGAGACCACGTCCGAGACCTGCTTCGACGCCTTGCGCAGCGCCATCAGCGGGTCTTTCAGCCCGGCCAGACTGTCGGAGGTGATCTCGGCGGTCGCCACCCCCTGCCCCAGGGCCACCAGGCCGATCACCGGCAGGTAATAGTCGTAGATCGCGATGCGCCCGTCATACTTGCCCGAGGTCAGGCTGGCCATGTCCTCCATGTCGGCGGGATCGACGCGGGATTTGTCGAAGGCGATGGTGTTGTAGCCGAACTTCTCGGTCACGGCATAGGTCTTGCCGTCGATCACGTTGTTCGCGGCCATCACCACTTCGGGAAAGAAGTCGGCGGTGGGCAGCTGGTCAGCGGGCATCTCGGCCAGGAAACCGCCCTCGACCGCGCGGCCCACGTCGACCGCGTCGATCACCAGCACGTCCCAGTCGCCCGGCTGCGACTGCTCCAGGATCGTCAGGCCCGCGGCGGTGCCCTCGTATTCCTTCAGATTCACCGTGACGCCGAACTTTTCCTCGAAGGGCTGCACCAGCGCGGGGTCGGTGTGGTCGCACCAGACCAGCGCGTTCAGCTCTTGCGCGGCGGCGGTGGTGGCAAGCGCAACAAGGGCGGTGGTCGACAGGACGGCGGTCTTGATCGGTGTCATCGGTCTTTCTCCCATCTGTGGGCTCTGATGGCCCGGCTTGCAGAAAAGGATTGAGCACGGAGTTTTTTGAAGTCAATATCAAACTTGAAGTTGACTATAAAGATTCCCCGCCATGCCCCCTCCGACCGGACTTCGCGCCCTGCACAAGGCAGACCGCAGCCGCCGCCTGCTGGACACCGCGACGCGGCAGTTCCGCGACCGCGGCTATGATGCCGTGCGGATCGAGGATATCGCCGCCGAGGCGCAGCTGTCGCCCGGCACGGTCTACAATTACTTCAGCACCAAGGGCGAAATCCTGCTGGCCATCGTCACGCTTGAGGTCGAGGAGGTGCTGGCGCAAGGCGCGGCCGTGCTGGCCGCCCCTGGCCCGGGGTTCGAGGAGGCGATGGGCGCCCTGGTCGGCGGCTACTACGGCCACTCGCTGCACTACCTGTCCAAGGAAATGTGGCGCACCGCCATGGCACAGACCATCGCCACGCCCGACAGCGCCTTTTCCCAGCACTACACCGACCTTGACCGCCGGCTGACCGACCAGATCTGCGCCCTTCTGGCGCAGCTTCAGGCCCGGGGCTCGGTGACCGACGACATCGACCCGCGCCGGATGGGAGAGTTGATCTTCAACGACATCAACCAGATGTTCACCGTGTTCGTCCGGGACGAGTCGTTGCCGCTGTCGCACCTGCAACAGGCCCTGGCCGCGCATCTGCACCAGCTGGGCCGCCTTGTACGCCCCCGCCCCTGAGAAGGAGACCGCGATGACCACCTACAACCAGCCGCTTGGCGGCAACACGATGCCCCGCTTTGGCGGCCCGGCCACCTTCATGCGGCTGCCGGTGCAGGACAGCGCGGCGGGGCTGGACGCCTGCTTCATCGGCATCCCGATGGACATCGGCACCTCGAACCGGCCCGGCACCCGGCTTGGCCCCCGCCAGATCCGCGACGAAAGCCGGATGCTGCGGCCCTACAACATGGCCACCGGCGCCCGCCCCTTTGACGAGATGCAGGTGGCCGACATCGGCGACGTGCCGATCAACACCTTCGACCTGAAGAAATCCTGCGCCATCATCACCGACCATTACCAGAAGGTGCTGGCGCATGGCGCGATCCCGCTGACGCTGGGCGGCGACCACACGCTGACCTGGCCGATCCTGCGCGCCATCCGCGAACGCCACGGGCCGGTCGCGCTGATCCATGTCGACGCCCATGCCGACGTCAACGACACCATGTTCGGCGAACGCGAGGCGCATGGCTGCCCGTTCCGCCGCGCCTGGGAGGACGGCTGCCTGCAGAACGACAAGGTGTTCCAGATCGGCCTGCGCGGCACCGGCTACAGCCCCGAGGATTTCAACTGGGGCCGGTCGCAGGGCTGGACGGTGGTCCAGGCCGAAGACTGCTGGCACAAGTCGCTGACCCCGCTGATGCAGGAGATCCGCGCCCGCATCGGCGACGCGCCGGTCTACCTGTCCTACGACATCGACAGCCTGGACCCGGCCTTCGCCCCCGGCACCGGCACGGTCGAGGTGGGCGGACTGACCACCATCCAGGGGCTGGAAATCATCCGCGGCGCCGCCGGGCTGAACCTGGTCGGCTGCGACCTGGTCGAGGTCTCGCCGCCCTACGACCCGGCCGGCAATACCGCGATGATCGCGGCGAACTACCTCTACGAGATGCTCTGCGTGCTGCCGCGCCCGAAACGCTGATGGCGGGGGGCTGGCGGCGCCGCGCCTTGCCGGGTAACCTGCACGCCAGCCCCCTTGCCAGGACCGACGATGACGCTTGAAACCCTGCTGGCCCAGCTTTCCGACCCGTTCCGCATCGGCCTTCTGGTCGCGCTGGTCTTCACCATGCTGCGCACCCGGGCGCAGACCGGCATCTGGATGCCGCTGGCCGCGGGCATCGTCTTTGTCGCGGTGATGATCCCGATGACCACCGGCGCCGGCAATGGCTGGCAGCCGATTGCCAGCGGACTGGTCGCCAATGCGATCGTGGTGGGGATCCTGATGGCGCTGCTGGCCGCCCTTGGCAAGCTGCGCGGCTGACCGCGGTCAGGACGCGCGGGCCAACTGGCTGCGGATCTCGCTGCGCAGGGTCTGCAGGTCGAAGGGCTTGGCCACGAAACCGTCGGCGCCCAGCTCCAGGCAGCGGTTGCGTTGCAGCGCCGATCCTCGGGCGGTCATCATCACGATGCGGACAGAATGCAGCGCGGGGTCGGTGCGCACGGCGCCGCAGATGTCAAAGCCGGACACTTCGGGCAGCATGACGTCCAGCAGGACCAGGTCGGGGCGATGGGCGCGGATGGTGGCCAGGGCCTCGGCGCCCGAGGCGACGCGCTCATAGCGCAGGCCCTCGCGCAGGATCACGAATTCCAGCGCGGTCGCGATGTTGTCTTCGTCTTCGACGACAAGAACAAGGCGCTGGCGTTCGGCGGCGGTCATGGTGTCCTGCCGGGCTGGGAACGGAACAAGTCGGCGGAAATGGAAAACGCAGGCCGGGGCGATGCCCGGCCTGCGTCCTTGGTCATCACTTCGCGGTGTCGGCGAAGATGTCCTTCTTGTGGGTGCCGCCGGGCACGAAGATCGCACCGATGACGACGGTCATCAGGGCCACCACGATGGCGTACCACAGGCCGGCGTAGATGTTGCCCGACTGCGCCGAGATCGCGAAGGCGGTCGCGGGCAGAAGGCCACCGAACCAGCCGTTGCCGATGTGGTAGGGCAGCGACAGGCCCGAGTAGCGGATCCGCGTCGGGAACAGTTCCACCAGAGCGGCGGCGATCGGGCCATAGACCATGGTCACCAGGATGATGAGGTAGGTCAGGATGGCGATGATCGTCAGCTTCTGGGCGCTGAAGATGTCGATGAAGTTCTGGGCCTTGGCGACGGTGGTGTTCTTTTCGGCCACAAGCGGATAGCCCGCGGCGGTCAAGGCGTCGTTCAGGCCCTTTTCAAAGGCACCCTTCACACCGCTTTCCTTGGCGACAAGGGCAGCGGCTTCGTCGTACTTGGCCAGCGCATCGGCCGGAACCGCAGCGCGGGCGGCGTCGGTCGCGGCCTGGGCCGCCGCCGCGGCGGCGGTGGCTTCGTCAAGCTTGGCCTGGGCGGCGGTCTTGGCCGCTTCGTCCGCGCCTTCGGCGGCCTTGGCCAGGGCCTTTTCGGCGGTGCCGACGGCGGCCTTGGCGGTGGACAGCGCCTTGCCCGCGTCGGTCAGGGCGGTTGCGGCGGCCGCATCCATGCCCTTGGTCACTTCTTCCAGCGCAGCCTTGGCGTCCGCGATGGCCTTGGTGTTCGCGGCGGCGTCATAGGCGGCCACCTCGATGTCACCGACCTTGACGGTGGCGACGGTGCCCGCCGGGGCATCGACGGTCGACGAGTTCACCGAAGCCTTGGACAGCGCGGCTTTCACGATGTCGCAGGAGTTGTTGAACTTGGCCGTCCCGACCGGGTTGAACTGGAACGAGCAGTTTTCAGGGTCGGCAGTCACCACGACCGGAACCTGTTGCGCGGCGTGCATCGCGGGGTTCGCGGTGGCGGTCAAGAGCTTGAACACCGGGAAGTAGGTGACGGCGGCGATCAGGCAGCCGGCCAGGATGATCGGCTTGCGGCCGATCTTGTCGGAAAGCGAGCCGAAGAAGATGAAGCCCCAGGTGCCCAGGATCAGCGACCAGGCCACGAAGACGTTGGCCGAGAAGCTGTCGACCTTGATCACGTTCTGCATGAAGAACAGCGCATAGAACTGGCCCGAGTACCAGACCACGGCCTGGCCGGCGGTCAGGCCAAGCAGGGCGATCAGGGCGTACTTGCCGTTCTTCCACTGGCCAAAGGCCTCGCGCAGCGGGGCTTTCGACGCGGCACCCTCTTCCTTCATCTTCTTGAAGGCGGGGGATTCGTTCATCTGCAGGCGGATATAGAGCGAGATCAGAAGCAGGATGATCGAGCCGAGGAACGGGACGCGCCAGCCCCAGGCGTTGAACGCCTTCATCATCGCGGGCGTGCCGTCGGCGTTGAAGGTGGCCGCACCGGCCGCGTCCAGGATCGGCTGGTCGGGATAGTTGCCGTTCACATAGCCCTGCACCGACAGGATGACGACCAGCGACAGCAAGAGGCCCAGCGTCGCCGTGGTCTGGATGAAGCTGGTGAAGTAGCCGCGCTGGTTCTGCGGCGCGTGCTCGGCCACATAGACCGCGGCCCCGCCGTATTCGCCGCCAAGCGCCAGGCCCTGCAGCATGCGAAGGGCGATCAGGATGATCGGCGCGGCGATGCCCCAGGCAAAGTAGTTCGGCAGCAGGCCGACCAGGAAGGTCGACAGGCCCATGATCATGATCGTCATCAGGAAGGTGTACTTGCGGCCGATCAGGTCGCCCAGCATCCCGAAGACCAGCGCGCCGAACGGACGCACGATGAAGCCCGCGGCAAAGGCCAGAAGGGCGAACACGTTGCGCGTCGCTTCCGGGAAGGGCGTAAAGAACTGCGCCCCGATGATCGCGGCCAGCGAGCCGTAGAGATAGAAGTCATACCACTCGAAGATGGTACCGGCGGAGGAAGCAAGGATAACCTTCTTCTCTTCCGCGGTCATGGGACGTGAGCGGTCGCGCACGTCAGTGTGGGCCATAGCCATTGGCTTCCTCCTTGTTGCCCCGCCGGGTGGCATGGGCGTTTCCCTTTTCGCATTCGGCCTCTTGCCCGCCCGAAGGACGGGCCGGGCCCCTTCGCCCCTGCCCGTTGCCGGGCGCGGGGGACAGGGCGAGAATGGCGTCCCGCAACCGCGGTCGGCCTCCCCTCCTTCCGGCCTGCGCCCCGGTGGACCGGGGCGAAGGACCTTTCCTCAGGCCGCCACGCGCCCGACGATGCGGGCCAGCGCCTTGCGCACCTCGGCGATGGGTCCCATCGCGTCGATCCGTTCCAGCACGCCCCTGGCATCGTAATAGGCGATCAGCGGAGCCGTCTGGGCGTGATAGGCCTTCAGCCGCTCGCGCACCGTCTCGGCATTGTCGTCGGCGCGGCGCTTGAACGCCGTGCCGCCGCATCTGTCGCAAGTGCCCGCATGCGCGGGCTTCTTGAATTCGTCGTGGTAGCCCTCGCCGCAGGCGGCGCAGGTGAACCGGCCCGCGACGCGGCCGACCATGGCCTCGTCGTCGACCTCAAGGCTGATCGCGGCGGTCACCTTCTGGCCGCTGGCCGCCAGCAGCGCATCCAGCGCCGCCGCCTGGCCCGCAGTGCGCGGGAAACCGTCCAGGATGACGCCGCGGGCCACGTCGGGCGCGGCCATCCGGTCACGCAGGATCGCCAGAACGATCTCGTCCGAAACCAGTTGGCCGGCATCCATCACCGCCTTGGCCTTCTTGCCGGCCTCGGTGCCCGCCGCCACGGCAGCGCGCAGCAGGTCGCCGGTGGACAGCTGGACCAGACCGAAGTCTTCTTCCAGCATCCGCGCCTGGGTGCCCTTGCCTGCGCCGGGCGGTCCGAGAAGGATCACGACAGGGGCCACGGTCTCAGCCCCGGTTCATGCGGTTTTCGATCAACTCGTCGACCACCGAGGGGTCGGCCAGCGTCGAGGTATCGCCCAGGGACCCAAAGTCGTTCTCGGCGATCTTGCGCAGGATGCGGCGCATGATCTTGCCCGAGCGGGTCTTGGGAAGGCCGGGCGCCCACTGGATCAGGTCGGGGCTGGCGATGGGGCCGATTTCGGTGCGGACCCACTTGACCAGCTCCTTGCGCAGGTCGTCCGAAGGTTCGGTGCCCTTCATCAGGGTGACATAGGCATAGATGCCCTGGCCCTTGATGTCGTGCGGGTAGCCCACCACCGCGGCCTCGGCCACCTTTTCATGCGCAACCAGCGCGCTTTCCACCTCGGCCGTGCCCATCCGGTGGCCCGAGACGTTGATCACGTCATCCACCCGGCCGGTGATCCAGTAATAGCCGTCGGCATCGCGGCGGCAGCCGTCGCCGGTGAAGTAATAGCCGCGATACTGGGCGAAATACGCTTCCTGGAACCGCTCATGGTCGCCCCAGAGGGTACGCATCTGGCCCGGCCAGCTGTCGGCGATGCATAGCACGCCCTCGGTTTCGGTCGCTTCCTGCACCTTGGCGGTTGCGGCATCCAGCACCACCGGCTTCACCCCGAAGAACGGCCTGGTCGCAGACCCCGGCTTGGTCGGGATGGCGCCGGGCAAGGGCGTCAGCATGTGGCCGCCGGTCTCGGTCTGCCAGAAGGTGTCGACGATCGGGCGGCGGCCCTTTCCGACATGGGTGTTGTACCAGTTCCATGCTTCGGGGTTGATCGGCTCGCCGACCGAGCCCAGCACCTTCAGCGACGACAGGTCGTGCTTTTCCACCCATTCTGTGCCCAGGCCCATCAGGCTGCGGATCGCCGTCGGCGCGGTGTAGAACTGGTTGACCTTGTGCTTGGCGCAGACCTCCCAGAACCGGCCGGCATCGGGGTAGGTCGGCACGCCCTCGAACATCACCGTGGTCGCGCCGTTCGCCAGCGGGCCGTAGATGATGTAGCTGTGGCCGGTGACCCAGCCCACGTCCGCCGTACACCAGAACACGTCGCCATCGTGGTAGTCGAAGGTCATCTGATGCGTCATCGAGGCATAGACCAGATAGCCGCCCGAGGTATGCACCACCCCCTTCGGCTTGCCCGTGCTGCCCGAGGTATACAGGATGAACAGCGGGTCTTCGGCGCCCATCTCGACATAGGCGCAATAGGGCTTGGCCCAGGCCATCTGCTGCTTCAGGTCGATGTCGCGACCCTCGACCCACGAGGTCTGGTCGCCGGTGTGCTTGACCACCAGGCATTTCACCTTGTCGCTGCAATGCAGCAGCGCCTTGTCGGTGTTGTCCTTGAGCGGCGTCTTCTTGCCGCCGCGCGGGGCGTAATCGGCGGTGATGACGATCTTGGCCTCGGAATCGTTGATCCGGTTCGCCAGCGCGTCGGGCGAGAAGCCGGCGAAGACGATGGAATGGATGGCGCCGATCCGGGCGCAGGCCAGCATGGCATAGGCCGCCTCGGGGATCATCGGCAGGTACAGCACGACGCGGTCGCCCTTCTGCACGCCCAAGGACTTCAGCACGTTGGCCATGCGCGATGTTTCTTCCAAGAGCTTGGCATAGGTGATGTGCTGCGAAGGCGTCTTCGGATCATCGGGTTCCCAGATGATCGCGGTCTGGGTGGCGCGGCTGATCATGTGGCGGTCGATGCAGTTGGCCGAAACGTTCAGCGTGCCGTCCTCGAACCACTTGATGTCGACCTTGCCGAACTCGAAGCTGGTGTTCTTGACCTTGGTGTAGGGCTTGATCCAGTCGACGCGCAGGCCCTGTTCGCCCCAGAACGTATCCGGATCGGCCACCGAGGCGCCGTACATCTTGTCGTAATGCTCGGCATCCACATGCGCCTTGGCCACGAAGTAGGGCGGGGCGGAATACATGCCCTTGGCGTCCGGTTGCATCGTCATGGGGTTCTCCTCTTCCTCGGTCAGGCGGGCCGATGCCTGCATCCCGCACCCCGCGGCAGCCGGGATGCCCTCTTGCGCCTTCACTGTAGCGTGAAGTCAATTTTTGCGTAACCCCTTTTATCGCAAACATTTTTCTGTCAAGAAAATTACGGGTTTCGCTGGAAACCAGTAAATCTCTTTTACAGAGTTTACATTTTCTTAGAAAAACCAACCGTCTGCCCAGGCCGGCCCGCCGCGCCCTGCCCCAAGGTGCCCGTCGCGGCCCCACTACAACCCCAGGGCGACCCCACGGCCGGCCCCGTGCCGCGAATCGCCCCGGCCGCACGGGCTGCCGATGCGACCGCCTGACCCA
>JAGPCN010000009.1 GCA_018058035.1 Fuscovulum sp. | reverse complement strand
CTTCGAGGGCCTCTTGGTGGGCACCTTCGCCTACCTCGGCACCGGCACCTTCACCGGCGGCTTCGACAACTCCGAAGCCCGCGTCTCGGGCGACACCGTCCAGATCGACAGCGACGGCAACGGCAGCGCCGACATCACCATAAGGCTGACGGGGTTGACGGCGGCCGCGCAGCTGACCGCAGCCGACTTCGTCTGGGTGTAGGTCGAAAGAAGATCAGGGCCGACCGAACGGGCCGGCCCTGTCCCCCGCCGTCACAGCCAGCCAAGGGCGTGCCACCACAGCCAGTCCAGCGGCATCAGCACCAGGAAGGTCAGCACCCCCAGCGGGATCGTCACCCGCAGGACATGGCCCAGCTTTTCCCCGGAAAGCTGCATGGCCAGCACCAGCGGCCCGACCTGGTAGGGAAAGATCACCGTCGCAAAGCCGACGACCTGGGTCATCAGCACCGCCTCCAGCGACAGGCCGGTGGCGGCCGCAAGGTCGGGCGCCATCGGCGTCAGCACCGTCGGCACGCCCGGGTTGGTGGTGACCAGCCCCATCAGCCCGGCCATGCCGGTCAGCGACAGGAAGTTGCTGAACCCCGCCCCCGGCTGCAGCGGCAGCGCCGCCTGCAGCGCACCGCCCAGCATCGCCCCCAGCCCCGAGGCATTCACCACCGCCCCAAGCGCCAGCGCCGCGGCGACGAACAGCACCATGCCGAAATCGACCGAGGCGTTGAACTGCTTCGGCGCCACCACGCCGATGCCCGGCAGCATCAGCAGGACCGCGGTCGCGATCCCGATCCAGGCCGGGCCGACGCCGTGCAGCCGGTCGGTCATCCACAGCGCCAGGGTGGCCAGCAGGATCAGAGCCACCCGCCACTCACGCGCCGTCATCGGCCGGGTTTCGCGGGCCGGCACGGCCCCGGCGCCGCCACGGGCGGGGAACAGTGCCACCACCAGCGCCACCGTCAGCGCCGACTTGACGATCCCCAGCACCGGATAATGCAGCACCAGGTAGGACAGATAGCCGAAGACGACGCCATGCTGCCCCTCGGCCGCGCCGGCCAGGATCATGTTGGGAATGTTCGACGGCAGGATCGCGAAGCTGGGCATGTTGCAGGCCAGTGTCAGCGCCACCGCCAGCCCGATCCGCCCGTTGCTGCCCTGGGCATGGCCCAGCCGCTCTGCCAGCGCCATGCCGACCGGGATCAGCACCACCGCCCGCCCGACCGAGGACGGCATCACGAAGCCAAGCGCCATCGCGGCCAGCGTCATCACCGCGACCAGCCGCAGGTAGCTGCCTCCGACCAGCGGTGCCAGCGCCGAGGCCAGCCTTGCGCCCAGGCCCGATTCGGTGATCGCCGCGCCGATCACGAAGCCCGACACGATCAGCCAGACCGCGGCCGAGCCGAAGCCGGCAAACACCAGTTCCGGCGTTGCCAGCCCGGGGATCAGCACCGCCGCAAAGAAGATCAGCGCGGTCAGGAACGGCGGCAGCAGCGCCGTGCTCCACAGGACCAGCGTGACCAGCACCACCGCGGCGGTCGGGCCCAGCGGATGGCCCAGGGGGCCAAGGGCCAGCACGGCGGCAAGGCCCAGGCCAAGGGCAAGGACGATGGGGCGAAGGGAAAGGGTCATGGCGGCGGCCTTTTTGGAACGGCCGCACCCTAGACCGGAGGGCAGCGCCTGCGTAAGTTCACGATGATGACAAAGGATATCGCCAATCCGCCAAACCTGCGGTTCGACCCCAGCACCATTGCCTTTGTGGTCGATCCAATGCGCCCGGTGCTGGCCCATGGCCGCGACCTGCTGGCCGGCGCCCGGGTCGCGGCGCATGCCCACCCCCGGGCGCAGCTACTATGGGCGGCCGAGGGGCTGTTGCAACTGGGCACTGACGACAGCGTCTGGCTGGTGCCGCCCGGCTTCGGCATCTGGATCCCCGGCGGCACCCGGCACGAGATGCAGGTGGTCTCGCGCCCCGGCATGGGGGCCCGCACGCGCAACCTTTACGTCGATCCGTCCTGCCCGGTGCGCCCCGATGCCCGGGGCTGCGAGGTGCTGCCGGTGGCCCCGCTGCTGCGCGAGGTGATCCTGCGCATGGTGGATGAACAGGATGCCGACCGGCTGGCCCATCTGGCGGCCGTGGCGCTGGATGAAATCGCCCGTGCCGTCCCCGCGCCGCTGAACCTGCCGGCCGGCCGCGACCCGCGGCTGCGGCGGCTGACCGTGCATCTGGGGCGCGAGCCGGCCGATGCGCGCGCCCTGCCGGCGCTGGCCGCCGCCTTCGGCGCCAGCCCGCGCACGCTGGAGCGGCTGTTCCGCGATGAAACCGGCCTGTCCTACCGCGACTGGCGCCGCCGGGCCCGCCTGCTGGCGGCGATCGGCCGACTGGAGCGGGGCGAAAGCAGCACCTCGATCGCGCACTCGCTGGGCTATCGCAGCGCCAGCGCCTTTGTCGCGGCCTTTCGCAGCCACTTTGGGGCGCCGCCGCAAAGCTATCTGCGGTAAGGCCGGCTCAGGCGGCGACGGCCGGGCGTGCGTCGGGCTTGCAGCCCGCCAGCAGCGCCGCACGGGTTTCCATCAGGGCATGCAGGCCGCAGTTGCCCTGCACCAGGTCGCGCAGCGTCACCATGTCAAGCTCGTGGTAGAACGCCTCGACCGCCCGGGCGATGAAGTTGCGCAGGCGACAGGTTTCGGTCAGCGGGCAGGTGTTCGACGGCGCATCGAAGCATTCGGCAAAGGGCACCCCGCTTTCGAACACCCGGAACACCGCGCCGATGGAAATCTGCTCCATCGGGCGGGCCAGCCGCAGGCCGCCGGAACGGCCGCGCAGGGTTTCGACAAAGCCGTTTTCCTGCAACAGGCTGACCACCTGCAACAGATGATTCAGCGAGGCGTTGCAGCATTCGGCAATCTCGGCGCTGCGCACGATGCGCCCCTGGTTCACCGCGCAAAACATCAGCACGCGGGCCGCCAGGTTCGTGCGGGTCGTCAATCGCATGGCTGGGTCTCTTGTAGCTGGCCGATCAGCCCTTGATGCCACGTCCGCGCCCGGCGGTATCTGATCTGGATCAGATCGGCCGGCCGGACCGCAGGGCGCAACGGGCGGATGAAACCTGCGGACCGCGCAAAATCGCGTCCAGGATTCAGCAAATCGTCTTGATTGCAGCCCCAAGATGGGTGACGCTGATCGTGCTCTACCCAAGGGGGTGCGCATGCATTTCAGCATCGGCGATTGCAGACTGTCGATTTCCAGCAGCTTTTCCTTTGGCCGGATCACCGGATGCCAACCGGCCCGGCGGCGGCAGACAGCGAACCGCAGATGCCCTGACAGCGGCTACCCCTTTTCCGGGTCAAGCGGCAATGGCCTGTCCGGCGCAGGCCTTTGTCCGGTTCGTCGGCCGGTTTCATCGGGGGTGCGCAGATGGAGTTCAAGAGCGCGGCGCTGAGGCGCCTGTTTGCAACCGACAGGTCGGCCATCGAAGAGGCGCTTGACGCGCTTGGGGCCGAACGGACGGGGTTTCAGCCGCAGTCCTTCCAGTCCGAGGCCGCAGGCGGCGGCGCGGGGCCGGCGAACCTGGACTTTCGCGCGGAAGGCATCGTCCTGCGCAAGGTGCGCCCGCCGCTTGTGGTGCGCCACGGCCAGATCGTTCCGCCGGCATCGCTGCTGACGCAGAACGAGGCGATGGTCCAGCGCGTGACCGAAGGGGAAACCGCCGACCATGTGCGCCGCGCGATCCGGCTGTGCGGGGCGGTGGCGCTGGTGAACGTTCCGGGGCTTAGCCACCTTGGCACCGGCTGGGTGGTGCGCCGCGACAGCGAAACCGCCGCGACCATCGTGACCAACCGCCATGTCGCCGAATTCTTTGCCCGCGCCGACAACTCGGGCCGCTATCCGATGCATCTGCTGCCGAATTACGACCGCATGCGCGTGTCGCTGGACCTGCTGCGCGAACATGGCAACGATGCGGCGCAGGCGACCGAGGTCCGGCGCGTGCTGTACATCGCGCCGCCGCGGGCCGCCGACATTGCCCTGTTGCGGATCGACGCGCCCTGGGTCTCCGGGCTGGGGCTGGGCATTGGCGAGACGCTGGAGGCGGACCGCACGCGCGATGATGCCATGCTGGGCGTCGTCGGCTATCCCGCCTACGATCCTGCCGCCGATGCCGAGGCGCAGACGGAATATTTCGAGGGCATCTACGAACGCAAACGCTTTGGCTGGGGCCGCGCCAGCGGCGTCGGCACGGCGCCCGATTTCAACCACGATGCCACCACGCTGGGCGGCAGCTCGGGGTCGATGGTCTTCGACCTCGACAGCGGCAAGCTGGTCGGGCTGCATTATGGCTGGCTGTCGCCGGGCGGCGGGCAGGGGCTGGGCGGCATCAACTATGCCGTCCACGCCGCCGAAGTGATCGAGGCCCTGCGGGGCCTTGAGCCGACCAGGGTTCGCGTCGGCCTGCTGGTCGCGACCGAGGCGGTGTCGCGGCCCGGCCGGTTCCGCGGCCGCGACGGCTACCGCGCCGATTTCCTGGGCCCCGTGGTGCGGCCGCCGGTGCCCTCGCCGACGCTGCCGTCGCATCGCCTGGCCCAGGCCGTCAGCGACGATGACGGCAGCGCGACGCCCGAGCTGCGCTATCGCCACTATTCCGTCTGGATGAGCGAACAGCGCCTGCTGCCGCTGATGACGGCGGTGAACATCGACGGAAGCCGCGCCCGCAAGATGGGCCGCGGCGACTGGTGGTTCGTCGACCACCGTCTGCCGGCCGACCGGCAGATCGACAACCGCGGCTACAAGGACAACCCGCTGGATCGCGGCCACATGGTGCGGCGCGAAGACCCGGTCTGGGGCGATACCGACGACGAGGCGCGCGAGGCCAACCTTGATACCTTCTCGTTCTGCAACGCCGCCCCCCAGCACGAGGCGCTGAACCAGAAGCACTGGCTGGCGCTGGAGGACTATGTGCTGGGCCATGCCCGGACCCGCGGCCTGAAGGTCAGCGTCTTTACCGGCCCGGTCTTCGACGACCAGGCCGACCCGGTCTACACCCGCCCCGACGAAGACAATCCCGACGACCCCGGCCCCGAATTCCGCATCCCGTTGGCGTTCTGGAAGATCGCCGCCGTGATCGACGACGACACCGGCGCGCTGTCGATGACCGGCTATCTGGTCAGCCAGGGCACGCTGATCCGCGACATGCTGCGCGAATTCGCCTATGGCGGCTTCATGACCTATCAGGTGCCGCTGCGCGAGATGGCGGCGGTGACCGGGCTGGACCTGTCGCACCTGATCCCGCACGACCCGCTGGAGCGCGAACGCCAGCGGACCGAGACGGTGGCGCGGTCGATCCTGGGGCCTGCGGACATCGTGCTTTAGGCCGGGGGCGGGCGGATGAAGGACCTGCACCTTACGGCCGCCGCAAGAGACGCCATCGACCCGATGGCCTGTGCCGTCCGCATCCGCTTTCCCGACAGCCCCGCCGCATCGGGGCTGATGGTTCTGCCCGACCTGGTGCTGACCTGCCGGCATGCGATCCAGCCGCTGCTGGACATGGGCCGGACCCGCGACCAGGCCTGGAGGACCTCCTATCTGGCAAACGTCGCCGTCCTGGTGCCCGGAACGGCCCGGCAGGGCCTGGTCGTCGACTACCCCCGGCAGCTGGACCTTTCCGGATATGTCTTCGAGGGCGACGACCCCGACAGCGCGCCCTGGCTGCTGCGGCCCGGCGATCCCTCGGTCGCCATGCCCGGAAACGCGACCGGGGATTTTGCCGATTGCATGGTGAAACAGCTGGATTTCGCCTTCGTGCGCCTTGCCGGGGCAGCCAACCCCGATCCGCGGTTCTGGCCGCTTGCGGGTGGGTTGCAATCCCTGAAAAAGGCCACGGGGCTGGCGGTCAGGCTGCGCCACTTTCCCACGGAGGGCGACACGACGCGCGTCCCGGAAGAGCGGACAGACCTCGGCCAGATCACCGGAACCGTCCTTCACAACGGCTTTTCCTGCTACACGCATGCTGGCGCCGAGACGCAGGTGGGCTCTTCTGGCGCCGTGCTTTTCGCCGAGCCGGGCGAGGGGATGACACCCTATCCGCTGGCCCTGCATTGCGGTGTGCTGAACGGCGAACAGATCGCCGTTCCGATCGCGAGCATCCTCGAAACGATCGGCCGGTGCCCCAACGGCCCGCATCTTGTCGGCGAACTGACCGAAGGCCGCGATTTGATCCTGGCCCGGCATCGCGCCGCGACGCCTGCGCAGCAGGCCGCAGAAACGCTGGCCGGCTGGATGCACCGCGACCAGCTGGCCCAGACCTTCTGCGACGACCGGTTCGGGCGCCAGGCCAGGCGGCACCTGGCGATCTGCCAGCCCGGCGCCCGCTTTGAAGACCTGCTGGCCCGCCTTGTCGCCTTTGACCTGCCGGCCCGCGCCGATCCGCAGCAGGGCACCGATGCCGCCGGGCTGCGCCTGGGCCAGATCCGGGCGATGCTGCGCGGGGACGAAGCCGGGCCGCTGGCCGGGGCCTGGGCGGTGCGCGTGATCGGCCGCCACCGCGCCGCCGACGCCCCTGACACCGACGACACCGAGGGGAACGAGGCCATCCGCGCCGGCCTCATGGCCCAGATCGCCGAACACATCAACTTTCTCCGGTTCGC
The DNA here is from genome assembly GCA_018058035.1 of Fuscovulum sp. Classification (GTDB taxonomy): domain Bacteria; phylum Pseudomonadota; class Alphaproteobacteria; order Rhodobacterales; family Rhodobacteraceae; genus Pseudogemmobacter. The sequence goes on along the minus strand of JAGPCN010000009.1, from coordinate 22,116 downwards.
GGCCATCGACCCCAGCCCGATGATCCTGACTCTGACGCACGAAATCGACGGCGGCAGCATCGCGGATCACGCCGCCTTCCTTCAGGCCTTCGGCCAGCAGGTCGACGACTTTGCCCGCGACAACGGGGCCGAGACCTGGCACCTGGCGCATCTGGTCACCGCCGCCACACCCGAGGGGTTTCGCGACCGCTGCCCGGGCATTCTGGCCGGGGTGGGCAAGACGCCCCGGATCTTGCTGGCGGATGTCTCGCGCGCCGAACTGGACCCCTGGTTCGCCTTCGTCGGCAAGGCGCTGGAGCGCGGTCCGGGCGACCTTGAAAAGGCCCGGGCCGACGTTCCCGCAGACCCGCTGCCCCTGGAAAAGGCCCGTTCGCAGGTGCTTCCGCGGCTGCGCGACTGGGCGCTGGACCGGATGATCCTGCACATGAACCGCGGCACCTGGATCGAAGAGGACCCCGACGCATGAGCGACTTTACCGTGTTTTCCACGGCCCGGCGCCCGCCCGATTATCCGGGCCTGTCCATCGACCTGATGCCCCGGCGTCCGCTGCCGCCCTATGTGCCGCAGCCCGGCACCGCCGAGGCCGTCGACGTGGCCATCGGCCTGGGCCGGCCCCTGCTGGTGACCGGCGATCCGGGCGTGGGCAAATCTTCGCTGGCCTTCGCGATTGCCGAAACCCTGGGGCTGCCGCGCGCCTATCGCTTTGTCACCCGCTCCACCTCCGAGGCGCGCGACCTGTTCTACCATTATGACGCGCTTGGCCGGTTCCGCGATGCTCAGCTGAAGGACAAGACCACCGACGTCGGCGACTACATCACCTACCAGGCCCTGGGCGCCGCCATCCTGGACGGAATGGATGCCGAGGGCCGCAAGCCCTTTCTGGACCGCCAGAAGACCGCCCGCTGGACCCCCGACCCCGAAGGCAAGCGCGCGGTCCTCCTGATCGACGAGATCGACAAGGCCAGCCGGGATTTCGCCAACGACGTCCTGGTCGAGGTCGAGGAGATGCGCTTTCGCGTCCCCGAACTGGGCCTGGCCGCCAGCCGGGACCTGGATCACGACCGCCGCCCGATCGTGGTCGTCACCTCGAATTCCGAACGCGCGCTGCCCGATGCCTTCCTGCGCCGCTGCGCCTTCCTGCACCTCAGGTTTCCCGGCAAGGACGACCTGACCCGGGTGCTGCAAAGCCACCTGTCCGGCCCGCGCCCGGGCCGCGATGACGCCGCCGGCGGGCCCCGGATCGGGATGCTGGTCGAACTGGCCGTGATGCTGCAAACCCTGGGCGGCCTGTCGAAACGGCCGGGGATATCCGAGGTCATCGACACCGCCCGCATCCTGCGCGCCTTTCCTGACGAGGCAGAGGACAGGGTCTGGTCGCGGGCCGCGGGGGCACTGGTGAAAAGCCGGCAGGACCTGCGGCTTCTGGCCGAGGTCTTGCGGCAGCGGCATCAGATCGTCCTGCCGCTGGACGGGCGGGCCTGACCATGGCAGGCGGGCGCCAGTTCCGTCTGGATGCGGCCCGCTTGGTCGAGCTGTGCGCCGACCTGACCCAAAGGCGCGAGCGGGCGGGCCTGGGGTCGCTGGCGCAGGTGACCGAAGAGCAGATGAAGACCGCCTGCATGGTGATCCAGGGGGTCAACCGCGCCGCCGGCTGGCCGGACCGGGCCGATGCAGGCGCCGCCGAGGTGCTGGGGGCCTATCTTGCGCCGGTGCTGTGCGACACCGCGGCAACCCGGCCCCTCTTGCGCGAGGCGCTGCTGGTGCGGCTGCCGGGGGCCTTCGATCCGCCCTATCCGCAGCCCGCCGAGCCGCCACCGCCGCCGCTGTGGCGCCGCCTGATGGCCTGGCTGGCCCGCAGTGCGCCCCGCATCGGCCGGGCGCATCTGGTGCTGCCGTCGATGGCTGTGGCGGCGCTGCTGATCCTGGCCTGGCTGCGGGTCGATCTGGTCGATCCGCGCCGCGGCTGTGCGGGCGGGGGCGACCGGGCGGCGGCGCTGGACTGGCTGTTTCCCTGCCCGGAGGCCAGTTCGGGCGGCACCACGGCTGGCGGTACAAGCGTGGGGGGTGGCGTGGAGCCTTACGCGGACCCCGTCCCTGCGGCCCAGGGCGGCGACGGCCCGCCAACCCCGCTGCGGCGGGCGCTGGTCGCGCTGCAACGCGCGGGCCACGACCTGACGCCCCGCCAGCTGGCCGAGCGCCTGGCCGGTTCGGCGCCGCATGGCCTGGACCCCGGGGTGCTGCTGACGGCGATGCTGGCCCGCCACCCGATGCCCCCCGACCAGCCGATTCCGCGCAGCGACGAGGGCGCGCTGGCCGTGATCGCCTGGAGCATCGCCGCCGCAAGGGCAGAACATGACCGCAGCGGCGAGTCGCTGCCGCTGCGTCAGTTCCGCGATGCCGCAGCGCCCCCGACCGCTGCCCCCTCCGCCGCCCAGGTCGATCCGGTGACCGGCGACCTGGCGCCGCAGCCGCAGCCGACGCCCTCGCTGCGCTCGATGATCCTGGCGACCGACGACCTGTTCGCCGATTTCCTGAAGGACGACCTTGCCGCCGTGCTGGACGGCGAGTCGACCGAGGGTCTGGGTGATGGCCAGGTCTTCATTCGGGAGGCCCTGCCGCGCGACCAGTATGCCGCGGCGCTGGGCCGCGCCTTTCCCGACGACATGGACACGACCGAGGTGCGCGACGCCCTCGCCGACCAGATCGCCGGGCATCTGGGCGCCGCGCGCCAGCCGGCGCTGGCGGGTTGGCACACCGGCTGGGATATCCTGCCCGCGCTGCCGGCGCTGGCCGCGGCGGGCTGGCTGCTGCTGGGGCTGTGGCGGCTGAACCGGCGGGTCTTTGCCGACCTGCCGCCGCTGGTGAAACCCGGCAGCGCCCTGGTGCTGCCCTTTGCTGACCGCGGGCGTGGCGCCGGCCCGTCCGACCTGCGGGCGGTGGCCCGCGTGCTGCGCCACTCCGGCCCCGAACTGACGGCGCGGATCGACGAACGCCGCACGCTGACCCAGGCGCTGACGCAGGGCCGGCTGGTCACTCCGGTCTGGCGCACGCGCCAGCGCAAGGCCGACCTTGCGGTGCTGATCCGCCGCGGCTCGCTGGGCGAACACGAGGCCCGCCGGGTTGCGGCGCAGTGGCAGGCCCTGGCGGATGAGGGCGTTCAACTGGTGGTCTACGAATACGCCACCCATCCGGGCGCGCTGCGGCCCTTTGGCCAGCTGGACAGCCCGCCACTGACGCTCGAGGCGCTGTCTGCGGCCCAGCCCGACGCCCGGCTGATCCTGCTGACCCCGGGTGACGAATTCGGCGGCCTGGGCGGCCGGGCGACCCCCGAAACGGTTCTGGCGCAGCTGCGCGCATGGCCCGAAAGGGCGGTTCTGACGCCGGTCGCCGTGGCCGAATGGGGCCTGCGCGAACACGCGATGGAGCGGGCGCTGGACGCCCCGGTCATTCCCTACGGCCTTGGCGCCCCCGAGGCGCTGGCGCAGCAGATCGCCCCCCGGACGCGGGCGGTGATGCCGACGCTGGACCAGCCGACCGGCGAGTTCTGGCTGCGCACCGCCCCTGCGGGCACGCTGCATCCGATCCGCTGGGTCGGCCAGGTCCAGGCGCGCGGACATGGCGCGGGCGACCTGATCGCGCTGCCCGCCCCCCTGCGCATCAGCCGCGAGGCGGCGGTCAGCGGCCTGCCGCCCGACACTGCCACCGCCGAGAGGATGATGCTGGCGCTGCGCCAGTTCCTGGGCCCGCGCGGCATGCTGTGGCTGGCCGCCTGCGCCAGCTATCCGGTGCTGCGCTATCCGCTGACCCTGTGGCTGGGCGTGCAGCTGTTCGGCAGCACCCCGCAACCGCCGACCGATGCCCTTCTGGCGCGGCTGTGCCGCCTGCCGTGGTTCGACACCGGGCGCCTTCCGGCCTGGCTGCGCCAGCGCCTGCACGACGAGATGACCGCCGACCAGCGCGAGCGGGTGCAAGAGGTCTTTGCCGGGTTCTATGCCGGCTGGGACATCGCCGAGGGGCCGCGCCCCGATGGCACCCTGGCCGACGCCGACTGGCGGCTGCGGCTGGAGCATGACCCCGACCTGGCGGCCAGGATCGACGGGGTGCGCCGGATCAGGTCGGATCGCGTGCAGGCGCTGTTTTCGCAGCGTGCCCCGTCCGAACAGCGCCGCCGGCGTGCCCTGGCCGAATTGCTGGCCGAACGCGGCGGGCTGCTGGCCGCCGCAGTCGCCCTGTCGGCCGCCCTGTTCCTGGCCTGGCCCGACCGCGGCAGCCTGCCGCTGCCGCCCGGGTCCTGGCTGCCCGCCGCCGGCGCAGCGGCCGTGCTGGCGCTGGCCGCCATCGGAGCCGCCCCCTGGCTGGGCCCGGCGCTGCGGTCGCTGGCTGCTGGGCGAAAAGGGAAATCCGGCTGATGGAAAAGGGCGGGAAATCCTCTAGGCAGACATCCTCGGGCCGGGCGCCCTGGTGGCAGGGGCTGCGACTGCGCGACCGGGCGGGCGATCTGGCCCGAGACCTGCCCGGCGATTTGGCCAGGGCGCTGCGGCAGCACCCGCTGCGCCATCTGCCGACGCTGGCGGTCTGCCTGGCCGCCGGGGCCACGCTGGCCGCCCATGCCCTGGTCCGCGGCGCGGTGCAGACCGTCGACCTGTCTTCCCTGGGCGCCTCGGATGCCGAAGGCCCGCTGGTGACGGCGCTGGCCTGGGATGGCCCCGACCTATTGCAGATCGGCACCGCAGGGCAGGGGATCGCCAGCCATTTCCCCTCGACCGGGCTGGTGGCCGTCGATCCGCTGCGGACCGGGGCCACCGTGCTGTCCTTTCCGCCGCTGCCACCCGATGCGGATTTCGCCCATCGCCCGGCGGTGCTGCTGGCGCCGCCCGTCGCCCCCGGCGCCGGCGACGACCTGGCCGGCGATGCCCCCAACGTCTTTGCCTCCGAGGCGCGGGTGGCCGCGCTGTCCTTCCAGAGATCCGCGAATCAGCCGGAAACGCAATTGGTCCTGCCGGGCGGGCTGGTGGCGATCGGCGATGCCGGACGGCGCATCTTTCGCATCGGAGAAAACGGCCAGCTTCAGGGCCTGGACGAGCAATTGTCCGACCCCGACACGCTGTTCGCGCCCGGCGCCACCCTACCGCTGATGCAGGGGCCGGCGCAGATCGTGGCGGCCCCGGATGGCGCCACCGTGCTGGCCGGCAGCGTGATCGGAGGGATCGCCCTGTTCCGCGCCGCCCTGGGGTTCGACGAAGGCAATGCCGTCGAGACGACCCTGTTCGAAGGCGTCTCGGGGATTCCCGACCTGGCCGAAAGCCTGGGCAACCTCAGCGTCGCGGGCCTGGCTTTGGCGGGCTCGGGGGCGGGCACGGTGATCGCCGTCGCCGGTGACGATGGCCGCGTGGTGATCCTGCGCCCGCGCGACGGCACCGGCGAGGGCGGCACCCTGCCCGAGCTTGAGGCGTTCCGCATCGGCCTGCCGCCGCTTGGCTTTCGCCTGTCGCGGCTGAGCCTGCCCGGGCAGGCGCTGCGGCAGCCGGCGGCGCTGTCGGCAGATGCCTCGGTCGCGGTGCTGTGGAATGACGACCTGCTGGCCTTTGAACGCTATGCCACGGCCAGCGGGGACTTCCTTGGCCTGACGCGCGTTGTGCCAGAGCGGACCGAACTGGACTCGGACCTGTCGCCGGCCGGCGGCGTCGCGGTGGCGGACACGCTGTCGCTTGCCCCGATCGCTGCGATGGACGCAACCGATGGCGAGGGCCTGATCGACCTGGGCGCCGGCACCGCCGATCCCTTCGCGGCCTTCGGTGCTGCCGTCTCGGGCAAGGGCGAGGCGATCCTGTGGGGCGGCACCGACGGCTTTGTGCAGGTTGCCGCCGTTCCCCCCTCGGTGGTCTATGGCACCAGCATCGCCACGGATGGCAAGTTCCCGGCCTTTGCCCGCGATGCCGTGTTCCGGCCGGGGGGCGGGCCGCTGGTGATCCTGGCCCAGAACGGCGAGATCGTCGAGGCCACCCTGGCTACCGATGGCGCGTCCTTTGTGTCGCGCCGCCTGTTCCTGTCGGACCTGCCCGACGCGACCGAGCCGCTGCGGTTGTCCCTGCCCGCCGACCGGACCGAAGAGGTCGTGCTGATGGCGCCCGGCGACAGCGACCGGCCTCAGGCCGTGGAACGCTTCGATCCCCGGACCGGCGACTCCGGCCTGTTCCCGGCGCGCCTTCCCGTGGGCGCCGAGTACCGGGTGGCCGGTCAGGCCGCCGTTGCGGTGGCGGTCTCGGGTGGCGGACTGGGCGTCTTTGACCTGATTTCGGGCAGCGAGATCAGCCGCTTCCTGCCCGCCGCCGCCGACCGCCTGGTTGCCGCCCCCTCGGCCGACGGGCGCAGCGGCTTTGGCTTTGGCCTGTCCGACACCGGCGAGATTTCGGTGATCCTGGGCGACGATCCGGGGCAGGAGGCCCTGCCTTCGGCCGGTTTCCGGTCCGATCCCTTCTTGATCCGGCCCCTGCCGAAGGTGGCCGAAGGCGGCTTGCAGCTGTCTGAAGACGGCTCTGTGCTGTTGCTGCGCAGCGTGGACGGGCGGCTGTTTGCCGGCGCCACGACCACCGACCCCAGCCCGACCTTCCTGCGCGACAGCGATGAATCGCTGGAGGCCTGCTGCCTGTTCCTGCAAGAGCTGCTGCCCGGCGTGCCGGTGGTTGCCGCCGTGCTGTCGCCCGACGGGGCGACGGTGCATGCAGTGGGCGCCGATCACCTGCTGCGGCAGATCGGCATCGGAGACGGGACGGAGCGTCCGGTGCTGCACCTGGCTGGGCCGCTGACCGCGATGGCGCTGTCGCCCGACGGGGCGCGGCTGGCGGTGGCCTCATATCCCGGCGGGGTGCAGATCGTCGATCTGGCGCGCGCGTCCTGGATTGGCGCGACCGGCCGGCTGGCGCATCTGCCCCATGCCGCGCCGGTCCCGGCCGTCGCGCAACCGCCCTGGCCGGTGCTGCCCCCCGAACGTCCCGGCGGCGATACCGTGCTGCTGGCGGCACTGCCGCCCGGAGATGCCGCCCAGGCTGCCGCGGCGGGCTATCGCGCGCAGGGCCTGTCGCCCGATGTCCTTCAGGCCGGGACGGCCGATCTGGTCGTGATCTGGCTGGGCGCCGATACGCCTTTGCTGACGGCCTATGAGCGGCTGGCCGCCCTGCGCCGGATCGAACCCGACGCCACGCTGCACCGCATGGCCAGCCTGTGCGAAGCCTTCCTGCCCGATGCCGGGCCGGTGCAATCCTGCCTGCTGGGCGGGCTGGCGGAGCCTGAGGTCCCGATCCTTGAAGTTGACCCGGCGCCGGCAGAACCGCCGTCCGATCCCGTTTCTCAGCCCGGAGAATTGCCATGATCAGATGCCCAGGCCTTCTGGCCCTGCTTACCCTGCTGGCCGCCCTGTTGCCCGCCGCGGCGCCGGCGCAGGTCACCGTGGTCGGCGCGGCGGTCGAACGGCCTGTCGAACTGCGGGTCGACGCTTCGGGCGGGCGCTTCACCCTGACGCTGCGCAACGACACCGCCGCGGTGGTCGTGATCGGCCTGCCGGCGCTGGCTCAGGCGGAAGGCAAGGAAGGGGCCGGCGATGCCCCCGTGGTCTGGGCCCGGCGAACGGCGGGCGCGGGCGAGATGGGCCTGGGCGACCGGCTGCAACTGGCGGCCGGCGAACATGCGGTGCTGGTCGGCACGGCCCGGATGCCCGCCGCCGGGCGCTATCGGTTGCAGCTGTCGGGCAACCCGGACAGCGCCGCGCCGGTGGTGCAGCAACCGCTGATCCTGGTACGCGAACCGGCGGCGGTGACCGCGACCATGCTGCCGCAAAGGGTGTCCTGGGCCGCCACGGGGGTGCCCTGGGCCTGGCCGGGCAGCCTGGGCAACCGCGACACCCCCGAACGGCAGATGTCGGTCCTGCTGACGAACACCTCGGACCTGCCGGTGCCGCTGCCGCAACTGACCGCAAGCCCGCTGCGCAAGGTGGGCGAGACGGGCATCGACGGCCGCCGCGGCATGCCGGCGCCGGTGATCAACGCCGAGAACTGCCCGCCGGAAATTCCGCCCGGGGGCCGCTGTTCCATCGTGCTGGTGCTGCCGGCCGGCCTTGCCGCCGGCAAGCACCTGACCGCCCTGACCGCGACCGGAGGCGGCGGCGCCGCCACCACCGAGATCGAGGTTTCGGTGCGGCTGTGGCCGGTGCTGGCGGCCCTTGTGGTGGGCGGCGGCATCATCCTGGGCGCGTTTGTCGCCCATTGGCGCGAGGTCGCCCGGCCCCGCCTGATCGAGGAGCTGCGCCTGGGTCAGGGGCTGGACCTGCTGCGCGGCCTGACCTTACCGGACACTCCCCTGGTCGTGGCCCGGATCGCCGGCCGGCGCATCCGCCAGGTCGAAGACAAGATGGAGTTGCGGCGGCTGACCGACGGCATTGCGCTGCCCGATGCCGAAGCCCTGCTGGCCGAGGCAAGGCTGCTGGCCGAGGCTGGCGGCGCGCTGGCCCGGATCGACGCCGATCCGCTGCTGTCGGCACAGCTTGGCGGCCAGGTCGCGGCGCTGACCGGGCTGATCGCCGCCGAGACCATGGATGCCGCCGCGGTCAGGACGGCGTTGGAGGCCTTGGTGGCCGCCTGGCAGGCCTTGCCCGAGGTGGCGACAAAGGGCGTGGTGCCCGAGGCCACGGCCGGTGTTCCGGGGCTGCCCGTCTTTGCCCTGTTGCCGCCGGTCGGCACGGCGCCGTCCACCCTGCGCCGGCTGGTGCGCAGGATGGATTGGCGAACCGAACTGGCGCTGCTGGTGCTGGCGGGCCTGGCCGCCATTCCGGTCTGGGGCGCCTCGCCCACCTGGGGGGCGGGGTTCGACGTGTTGCAGGCCTTCCTGGCCGGTGTGGCCGTGCGCATCGTGGCGCCGACCGTGGCGGGGCGGGCCTGAGGCCGCGCGGGCGGCTCAGGCCAGATGGCGGCTGAGGTGCTCCAGCACGCGGGCGTCGATCGCGTGGCCAAGGCCGTCCAGGACGGTCAGCGACGGCGTGGCGCCGGCATCCTGCAGCCAGCCGGCGGTCGCCCGGGCCAATGCCGGCGGCATGACCGCGTCGCTGTCGCCGTGCAGCAGGGTGATCGGCGGCCAGTCGGCCCGGGCCTCAACCGGGCCGGCCAGCCGACCAGACAGCGCCAGCACCGCCTTGGCGGGCAGGCCGTCGGCCACCGCATGCAGGGCCATGATCGCACCCTGCGAAAAGCCGACCAGGATGCTGTCCCGCGGATCGCCCAGGCTTTCGACCGCGGTGCAAAAGGCGGGCAGCGCCGCCTTGACCCGGGCGGGGCGGTTCTCTTCGGTGACGCCCCGGACCGAGAACCACTGCCGCCCCGGACCCATGTCGAAGGGCTGCGGCCCGTCGGGAAAGTGGGCGCCGCCGGCCAACCCCAGGGCCGCGGCCAGCGGGCGCATCGCGGCGCCGCTGCTGCCGACACCGTGCAGAAAGATGACCCGGCTCATGCCACGGCCTCAAGCAGGGCGGTCACATGGTCCGGTCCGGCGGGAACGATGCCGGTGGGGTTCAGCGCTTTGATCGAGTAGTAGCCGGCCTTGATGTGGGCCAGGTTCACCGTGGCCCGCACCCCCGGCAGGCGCAGGATACGCTTCATGTAGGCCTGAAGGCGCGGATAGTCGGCGATCCGGCGGCGGTTGGTCTTGAACAGGCCGTGATATGCGGCGTCGAACCGGATCAGGGTGACAAAGGTGCGGATGTCGGTTTCGGTCAGCCGGTCGCCGAACAGATAATCTCCGGTCAGGCGGCTTTCCAACGCGTCCAGCATGGCGAAGACGCCGGTCACCGCCTCGTCATGGGCCTCTTGCGTGGTGGCGAAGCCGGCCTTGTAGACGCCGTTGTTCAGCGCGTCATAGATGCGGGGGTTCAGGGCGTCGATGTACTGGGCCAGGTCGGCGGGGTAAAGCCGCAGGTCCGACGGGGCCAGATGCTCGAACGCGGTGTCGAACATCCGCAGGATGTCGGCGCTTTCGTTCGACACCATGACGCCCTGCGCCATGTCCCACAGCACCGGCACGGTGGCGCGGCCGGTAAAGCCGGGGTCGGCGCGGGTGTAGATCTGATGCAGGTGGCTGGCACCGAACAGCGGGTCGGCCTCGGCGCCCGGATGGCCGCCGAAGGCCCAGCCCTGCGGGCTGAGGCGGGGGTTCACCACGGTGACGGGGATCAGGCCGGCCAAGCCTTTCAGGCTGCGGCCGATCAGGGTGCGGTGCGCCCAGGGGCAGATCAGCGCGACATAGAGCCGATAGCGCCCGGCCTCGGCCTTGAAGCCGCCGGTCCCGGTGGGGCCGGGGCGGCCGTCCGGCGTGATCCAGTTGCGGAAGCTTGAGGTCTGGCGGACGAAGCGGCCTTTCTCGTCGGCCTTCTGCACCGGCTGCCAGTCGGCCACCCATTTGCCGTCGACCAGCATCTCAGGCCCCCTGATGGAACACGAAGGACCGCATCGAGACCGAGCCAAGGTCGATCGCATCGGTCATGAAGGTCAGCTGATCCTTCGCGTCGGACGCCCCGGCGATGGTCAGCGCGGGCATGTAGTGATCGACCGTCGGATGCGCCATCCGCAAGAGCGACCCCAGCCCCGCCGCATCGGCCAGCGGCTTCAGGTCGCGCGCCTCAAGCCGGTCGGCGAACAGGCGGTCGAACTCCAGCGCGAAATCCTGCGGGGCGCCGCCAAAGCGCATGGCGCGCAGGTTGTGGACGACATTGCCCGACCCCAGGATCAGCACGCCGCGGTCGCGCAGCTGCGCGAGCGTCCGCCCGACCTCAAGCTGATGCTCCAGCCCGCGGGACATGTCGATCGAGACCTGGAACACCGGCACCTTCGCCTGCGGGTAAAGGAACCGCAGCACCGTCCAGGCGCCGTGGTCCAGGCCCCAGGTGTCATCCTCGGCCGAATGGTGGCTGGCCAAGAGGCTGACCACCTCGCGCGCCAGGGCGGGGTTGCCGGGGGCGGGATAGTCCATCGCGTACAGCGCGTCGGGGAAGCCGTAGAAATCGTGGATCGTCTTCGGCAGCGCCGAGACGTCGACCAGCGTGGTGCCGCGCGTCATCCAGTGCGCCGAGACGACCAGGATTGCCGCCGGTTCCGGCAGGCTTTGGCCAAGGGCGGTCCAGGACCGACTGTAGGCGGTATCCTCCAGCGCGTTCATCGGGCTGCCGTGACCCAGGAAGACCACCGGCATCCGGGCCGAAGGGGCCAGCCGGTCGCGCAGGGCATGAAGGTCGGTGATCACGCTCATCTCTCGCTCTCCTCTTGGGAAGGGGCCGCCCTGCGACGGGCGGCCCGGGGGGATCAGGCGGTGGCCAGGCCGCGGGCGGTGGGTTTCAGCGCAAAGGCACCGCTGCCCAGAAGCGCGATGGCGCCCTGCACGATGGCCCAGAACAGCGGGAATTCCCAGCCGCCGCCCTCGTTCGAGAAGGTCCAGCCGTTGCCCGAATGCACCCAGGTCGCGCCCAGAAGAACCGGGATCAGCGCCAGCGCCACGGCGCGGGTGCCGACGCCCAGGATCAGGGCCAGGCCGCCGACGACCTCGGCCAGGATGGTCAGGTGGGCGAAAAAGCCGGGCAGGCCCAGGCTTTCGAAATAGCCGACCGTGCCGGGGATGGTGAAGACGAAGACCTTCATCAGGCCGTGGGCGATGAACAGCGCGCCGCTGGAGACGCGAAGCGCAAAGGCGGCGTAGTCGTGGTTCGGGGTCATGGCGGGGGTCCTTTCGGGGGACGTTTCGGGGGTCATTTCGATGCCGCAGAGATAGACCTTGACCGGCCAGCATGAAATGAAGACGTTATGGAATGACTATCCACATTTCATTCCGAATGACGCCATGGACCTGATCGACCAGATGCGCGCTTTCGTGGCCACGGCGCAGACCGGATCATTCACGGCGGCGGCGGAACAGCTGGGCATCTCGAACCGGCTGACGTCGAAATATGTGGCCGAACTGGAAGGGCGGCTTGGGGTGCGGCTGTTGCAGCGGACCACCCGCAAGGTGGGGCTGACCGCGGCGGGCGAGGACCTGCTGGCCCGGGCGCCCGCGCTTCTGGACGAGATCGACGACCTGATCGGCGAGGTCTCGGAAGGCAGTCGCGGCTTTGCCGGGGTGATCCGCGTCTCGGCCTCGGTCAGTTTCGGGGAAATCTGGGTGGCGGGGATGCTGGAGCGGTTCGGCCGGCTGCATCCGGGCCTGTCCTTCGACCTGCGCCTGAACGACCGCCATGTCGACCTGGCCGCCGAGGGCATCGACCTGGCCTTTCGCCTGGGCCGGACCGAGACGCAGTCGCTCAAGGCCCGCCGGCTGGGCAGTTTCCGGTCGGTGCTGGTGGCCAGCCCCGAGTATCTGGCGCGGGCGGGCACGCCGCGGGTTCCGGCCGACCTGGCGGGCCATGCCTGCATCCTGGACACCAACCGCCGCACCCCCCGGCGCTGGACTTTGGGCGCGGGGCCGGACAGCACGGTCACGGTGCAGGGGCGGTTCCAGGTGAATTCGGCCCGGGCGGCGGTGGACCTGGCGGCCCGGGGCCTGGGCCTGGCCTATGCGCCGCGCTTTGCCGCCGCCGGGGCGCTGGCGGCGGGGCTGGTGGTCGCCATCCTGCCCGACCACGCGGGCGAGGAAAGCCCGCTGAACGCCGTTTACCTGGAAGGCCGCGTCCTGCCGCGCAAGGTGCGCGCCCTGATCGACTTTGCCGCCGAGGACCTGCGCCGCCAGGACATTCTCTGACGCCCAACCGGCTGGCGCGGAGTCAGGCCAGCTCCTCCTCCAGCCGCAGGTCGGGGCGCAGCGCGATGTCGGCCAGCGTCGAGCGGTCGAGGTCCGCCAGGAACGCCGCCTCGGCCGCGCGTAGCCGCGCCTTCAGCCGGCACCGGGCGTCGATCGTGCAATCTCCGCCGCCGGTGGCAAAGCATTCGACCAGTGGCTGGCCATCTTCCAGCAGGCGGACGATGGCGCCCAGGCGGATCTCGGCGGCGGACCGGGCCAGCATGGCACCGCCCCCGCCGCCACGCCGGGTGGTGACAAAGCCGGCCTGCGCCAGCTTCTGGATGATCTTGGTCAGGTGGTGCCGCGACAGCCCGAATTCCTGCGCCATCTCGGCGGTGGAAAACCCCTGGTCTGGCGCCCCCGCCATGCGCATCAGCATCCGCAATCCGTAGTCGGTGAACGAGGTAAGGCGCATCGGGCTGTCCTGAATAGGTATTTACAATACCAATTAACAGGCCTAGACAGGATTGCAAGCCAAACCCGGGTCGCCGACATGACTTTCAGTGCTTCGCCCATCACCTCGGCCCGCCCCGAGATCACCGCCGCGCTGATGGCCCAGACCGGGCTGGACGAGGCGATCCTGCACCGGCTGGTGCATCGCTTTTACGACCGGGTCCGCGCCGATGCGGTGCTGGGTCCGGTGTTCGAGACGCGCATCCCCGACTGGGGTCCGCACCTTGAGCGGATGGTGGCCTTCTGGTCCTCGGTCGCGCTGATGACCGGGCGCTATCACGGTGCGCCGATGCCCGCCCATGCGACACTGCCGGTCAACTGGGCGCATTTCGACCGCTGGCTGGACCTATTCCGCCAGACTGCGACCGAGGTTTGCCCGCCCGCCGGCGCGGCGCTGGTGATCGAACGGTCAGAGCGCATCGCGCGGTCGCTGCACATGGCGGTCGAGGATACCGCCCGCCGCTCCGCCACGCCGCCGTCGCTGCGCTGAGAAGGAGAGCCGCCGATGACCCCAGGCCTGAACACAGACGACCCCGCCGCGCTGACCCGGCATATCGAGACCCGCTTTCACGCCCGCCACCGGGAACAGCTGCCCGCGCTGGCGGCCCTGGCCGAAAAGGTCGAGACGGTACATTTCGGCGACGACCATGTGCCCGAGGGGCTGGCCGACCTGTTGCAGCAGATGATCGGCGCGCTGGAGGTTCACATGAAGAAGGAAGAGCTGATCCTGTTCCCGGCGATCCGCCGCGGCGGTGGCCCGGGGATCGCCTCGCCCATTGCCGTGATGCGCGCCGACCATGACGACCACGCCCGCGAGGTGGCCGAGATCCGCCGCCTGACCGCGGACCTGCGCCTGCCGCAGGGCGCCTGCCGCACCTGGACCGCGCTTTATGCCGGGCTTGAGGAATTCCTTTCCGACCTGGCCGAGCATATCCGGCTGGAAAACGACGTCCTGTTCCCCCCCTTCGAAACGGATGCCGCCCATGTCTGACCCGTCATTGCCCCGCGCCACGCGCGAGATGGTCGACCGCCGCCGCGCGCTGGCCCCCGCGGCTGAAGACGCCTTTCGCGCCTTTTCCAAGGCCGTCTTCGCCGATGGCGCGCTGGACCGCCGCACCAAGCAGTTGATCGCCGTCGCCGTGGCCCATGTCACCCAATGCCCCTGGTGCATCGAGGGCCATGTCAAGGCCGCCGGCCGCGAAGGCGCCAGCCCCGAGCAGATCATGGAGGCGATCTGGGTCGCCGCCGAAATGCGCGCGGGCGCCAGTTACGCCCATGCGCTGAAGGCGGTGCAGGCGATGGGCGAGGTGGGCTGATGCCCCCGATTCCGCCGGTGCCCGATGCCGCTGCCGACCGGATCAGGGTCAAGCGCATCTACCGGGCGGCGCGGGTATCGGACGGCAAGCGCGTTCTGGTCGACCGGCTGTGGCCGCGCGGCCTGTCGAAGGATCGCGCCCAGCTGCATTCCTGGTGCCGCGACATCGCGCCCAGCGATGCGCTCCGCCGCTGGTATCACGCCCACCCCGACCAGTGGGATGACTTTGCCGCCCGCTACCGCGACGAGCTGGCGCTGAAGGGCGAACTGGCGCGCGACCTCGCCGGCCTGGCCGCCGAAGGGGTGCTGACGCTGCTCTACGCCTCGACCGCCGAAGAGCGGAACAACGCCATTGTGTTGCGCGACCACCTGCGCCACCGTCTTGAGGAAATGGGGGATGCCGATGCCCAGCCCTGACGAAAGCCCGTCTCTGCGCACCCCGCTCTGCGATCTGCTGGGCTGCGAGGTGCCCGTCCTGCTGGCCGGCATGGGCGGGGTCGCCCGGGCCGAACTGGCGGCGGCGGTCGCCCGCGCTGGCGGCTATGCCATGCTGGGAATGGTGCGCGAAAGCCCCGAGCTGATCGAAGCGGAGATCCGCGCCTATCGCGCCGCGACCGACCGGCCCTTTGCGGTCAACGTGATCCCTTCGGCTACCGATCCGGCGCTGTTGCAGGCCCAGATCGCGCGATGCCTGGACCTGGGGGTGCGGGCCTTCACCTTCTTCTGGGACGTGCTTCCCGAGGTCGTCGCGCAGGTCAAGCGCGAGGGTTGCCTGGTGCTGCACCAGGTTGGCACCCTGGCCGCGGCGCGGCAGGCCGAAGCCGCGGGCGCCGATGTGATCATCGCCCAGGGGATCGAGGCCGGCGGCCATGTCCACGGCCGCACCGGCGCCTTTGCGCTGGCCGAGGCGGTGCTGGACGGCGCCGGGGTGCCTGTGGTGGTCTCGGGCGGCATCACCACCGGCCGCGGGCTGGCGGCGGCCCTGACGCTGGGCGCGCAGGGGGTGCAATGTGGCACCGCCTTTCTGGCCACCACCGAATCCTGGGCGCATGACTACCACAAGGGGCGCGTGGTGGCGGCGGGCGCCGACGATACCGTGCTGACCGATATTTTCGTGCTGAATTGGCCCAAGGGCGCGGCCGTGCGGGTGCTTGGCAACAGCGTCACCGCCGGGCTGGACGGGCGGCTGATGGGCCACGACCCCGCCGCGCTGCCGCGGCAGGTGATCGCCCATGACAGCGGCCAGCCCCTGCTGCGCTACAGCACCGACTCGCCGATGCGTCATAGCGTTGGCGCGCTGGAGGAGATGGCGCTGTATGCCGGGCAGGGTGTCGGCGCCATCCGCGACGTGGTGCCGGCGGCGGACCGGCTGCGCCGGATCGTGCAGGAGGCCCGGGATTGCCTGGCGCGGCCATGACCTCCGACCCTGAAACCCCGGGCCGCTATGCCTCGCCGCCCTGCATGGCGGCCGAGGTCGACCCGGCCTATTTCGATCCGCTGGCGGTCGATCCCGAACAGGCGCGCGACGTCGCGCGCTGGCGCCGCGCCGAGCGGGTCCGGCTGCGGGCCGAGCGTGACGCCCTGTCCGTGGCCGACCGGCAGGCCGCCGGGGCGGCGGTTGCCGGCCACCTGGCCGACCTGCTGCGGCAAAGGTTCGGCACGATGCGGGGGCGGGTGTTCTCGGGCTACTGGCCGATCAAGGGAGAGCCGGACCTGCGCCCGCTGCTGGCGGCCCTGCACGCCGAGGTCGCCCTGGTCGCCCTGCCGCTGGTCGAGGTGAAGGCCGCGCCGCTGGTGTTCCGGCGCTGGACGCCCGAGACCCGGATGGTGCGCGGCGACTGGAACATTCCCGTCCCGCCACCAGATGCCGAAGCGGTGATCCCTGAAATCTCGCTCGCCCCCGTGGTGGGCTGGACGGCCGAGGGCTTTCGGCTGGGCTATGGCGGCGGCTATTTCGACCGCACGCTGGCCGCCCTGTCGCCGCGCCCCTTCACCATCGGCATCGGCTTTCAGTCGGCCCACTTGGCGACGATCTACCCCCAGCCGCACGACATCGCGCTGGACGCCATCGTGACCGAGGCGGGCATCGCCGTCCCGCCGCGCTAGCGCGTGGCCGGGGTAGGGGCCGACGCTTGCGCCGTCACCGCTTCGGCTGCGGGCCGGGTGACCGCAAGCACGGTCAGTTTGCGGCTTTCGCCGGCCCGGGTTTCCCAGTGGAACCGCGTTCCGACCTTAAGCCCCAACAGCGCCACGCCGATCGGTGTCAGCACCGAGGCGCGGCCGGCCTCGATGTCGGCCTCTTCCGGCCAGACCAGCGTGGCGGTCTGCTCGCGCCCCGTCGTCTCGTCGCGCCAGGTGACGCGGCTGCCGATCCCGGCGATGTCGGCGGGCATCCGGGCGGCGGGCACGATGCGGGCGCGCGACAACTCCTCCAGCAGGCGGTCGGCCAGCGCCGGCATCCGGGCCGAGGCGCCTTCGACCAGCGCTTCGAGATGCGCGACGACGTCCTGGGCGATGGTGATCTGCGGGCGATGGGGTCTGGACATGCAAAGGCTCCTGGCTGGGGTGCCGGCCAGGCGGGGGCACCGGCGGCGGAAGGGCGGAGAGGGTTTCGGAAATCCCCGGGCGCAGGGTCAGCGCAGCCGCGCCCGCGCCCGGGGAGGGACGCGGCCTTGCGGAAAACCGGCCAGGGTCCGGTGTCTGCGAGGGGCGGGCAGGCAATTCATCCGGCCACGATAGGACGGCCTGCGGCAAAGGTCCATGCCGCTGTGGCCCGTGCGGCCGTCAGTCCGCCGCCTCGACCGTCAGCGCCATGATCTGCGCCCCAAGCGCCAGGTCCGCTACCTGCCCGAAATGCCGCGCCCGCATCTGGCCCTGGCGGTCGAACAGCACCAGCGTCGGCGTGCCCTCCAGCTGCCATTCTGCCATCGTCCGCGGCAGCGGGCCGGGGGCGCCGGGCAGGTCCACCGCCACCGGAAATCGGATGCGGTATTCGTGCAGAAAGGCGCGCAGGGCGACGGGCGTCATGGCTTCGTGATGCTCGAACACCGAATGCAGGCCGACCACGGTGACCTTGTCGGGGGAAAAGGTGCTGGCGATGCGGGCCGCCTGGGGCAGCCCGTGGCTGACGCAGCCGGGGCACAGCATCTGGAACACCTCGACCGCCAGCACCTTTCCGCGAAAGTCCTGCATCGACAGGGCCCGGTCGGTATTCAGCCATTCCAGCGCATGAATCGTGGTCATCCGGTTCCTCCTGGATCGGGGCGGCGACGGGTGGCCGCCGCCCGCCGCGGTTACTGGTTCACCTTGCCGGGAAGGCTCAGGTCACCCGAGGCGACATCGAAGACATCGGTCACGCAAAGAAGCGGCGCGTGGACATTGGCATTCACCCGCAGCCCTGCCGTCACCCCGTCGAAACCGGCCGCCTCAACCGCGCCGATATCTGCAAAGGGCACGCGCACCTCGACGGTTTCGGCCGCCAGGACCGGCTGCCAGCCGGGGCTGTCGATCAACAGCGGCAGCCCCGGCCAGGTGGGCGGCAGGCGCGGCGTCGCACCTTCGGGAATGTCGATCACCTTCAGCGCGCCCGGCCCGCAGGTCTCGTCCGGGCCCAGCACCACCCAATGGCTGTGCCACAGGTCGCCGTCATTGCCGCGGTCGCCGTCGCCGTTCTCGTCGAACAGGGGCGTGTCATCGAAATCGGGGTGCGCCGTGGCGGCCAGCGCCAGGATACCGGCGCCGGGGTCGAAACCGACTGTTCCGGCATCCAGGCTGGTCGGCCAGACATAGGCAAAGACCTGCGATCCGGCCAGCGCGCCGGTGGCGGCGGGTCGCGACTCGCCCGCCTTGCCCGAGACCGCCATGTGGAAGACGGCGACATTGCCTTCAGT
Organism: Fuscovulum sp.; assembly: GCA_018058035.1. GTDB lineage: Bacteria > Pseudomonadota > Alphaproteobacteria > Rhodobacterales > Rhodobacteraceae > Pseudogemmobacter. Next base: position 3,654 of record JAGPCN010000009.1, on the reverse strand, counting down.
CGTGATCCGGGTGTGGACGATGTCGAAGGGCGCCAGGCTTGCGTTCCCGGCCTCGGTGGCGATGCCCCCGGAATGGTCATGTGCGCTGTCGGCCATGGCCGCGGCGGGAAGGCCGGCCAGCGTCGCCAGCAGGGCGGCTTGGCCAAGGGTGGGGTTTCGTGGCATGGTGCGGTGTCTCCTGTCTTTGCAAAGGGTCGGGGGAACAACAGGGATGCCCTGCCCGTTGCAGCGGGCGGGGCATCCGGCTTACGGCCTCAGGCCGCGTCAAGGCGCCGCCGGTTGGCGGCGGCCTGACCGGCCGGGGCCATTTCGTGATCGCCGCAATCCAGCCGCAGACCGGCCGGCCCGAAGGCGGCGTTCACGAAATCGCAGTGATGCGGGCGGGCCGCATCGTCATGGGCATGGGGCCGGAAATACCGGCAGGTCACGCACATCCGCTGCACCGGGATCGCGCCGGCCTCTTGCAGGTGGCGGATCACGCGATGCAGGCCGGCCAGCATCTGGGCGCGTTCACCCTCTGGCAGGGCGTCGATCGCCGTGGTCAGCGCGGCGGGCGCGGCCGGGATGCGGGCCGCCACCTCGCGCCCGCGCGGGGTGGCGCAGATCAGCCGGGCGCGGCGGTCGGCCGGATCGGGGGCGCGCAGGGCCAGCCCCTTGGCTACCAGCGACGCCACCGAGTCGCTTGCCGAGGCCGCCGACACCCCCAGATGCGCCGCCAGATCGGCCCCGCGCTGCGGGCGCTGTACGATCCGCGCCAGCATCTCGGCCTGGGTCGGGTTCAGCCCGACGGGCGCCCCCGCCTGCCACAGGCCGGCCCGGCCCAGGGCCGCCAGTCGGCCCAGCCCGGCAAGGATCTGCTGCACCTGTTCGGTCATGTCCGGCGCCTCCTTCGGTTGATATGATAAGGACTCCTATTCAAATCGAAGTCAAGCGGGCAGCGGATGCTGCGCCAAGGGCCGGGTGCGGCATGGGGCGCGATTGAACGCCGGCCCGCCGCCGTGCAGAAGGACAGGAGGCCCGAACGGATGCCGCAGAAAGAGAGACCCGGGATGACCCCGCAAGACCTGACCGCCACGCCCGCTGCCGCCCTGGCCAAAGAGCAGGGAGCGCTGCAAGCGGGGGACGCGGACGAGGTGTTTCGCACCGCTGACCGGCTGTGGTCGGCGCAGCGCGGCCAGGTCACTGGCGGCCTGTCGCCGGCGGCGCTGGCGCTGGCCTTCATCGACTGGTCGGTCCATCTGGGCAATGCCCCGGGCAAGCAGATGGAACTGGCGGTCAAGGCCGGCCGGACAGTCAGCCGCTTTGCCGCCCATGCGCTTGAGGCAACGCTCAGCCGCACCGCGCCCCACCCGGTCGAGGCGCCCCCCGGCGACACCAGGTTCGCCGCCGCCGAATGGGCCAAGGCGCCCTGGAACATCTGGGCCGAGGGGTTCCTGCTGGGCCAGCAATGGTGGCGCGATGTCACCACCTCGGTGCCGGGCGTGACGCCGCATCACGAGGCGGTGGTGTCCTTTACCGTCCGGCAGATCCTGGACATGCTGTCGCCGTCGAACAACCCGCTGACCAACCCCGAGGTGATCGCCCGGACCGTCGCCACCGGCGGGATGAACTTGGTGCAGGGGATGCGCAACTTGGCCGAGGACGCCGCGCGCCTGGCCGATCACCGCCCGCCGGCGGGGGCCGAGGATTTCATCGTCGGCCGCGATGTCGCCGTGACGCCGGGCAGCGTGGTCTGGCGCAACGACCTGATCGAGCTGATCCAGTACGCCCCCACGACCCCGACGGTGCGGGCCGAGCCGGTGCTGATCGTGCCGGCCTGGATCATGAAATACTACATCCTCGACCTGTCGCCGCAGAACTCGCTGATCCGCTGGCTGGTGGCGCAGGGGCACACGGTCTTTTGCATCTCGTGGCGCAACCCGCAGGCCGAGGACCGCGACCTGGGCCTGGACGATTACCGCCGGCTGGGCGTGATGGACGCGCTGGACGCCGTGTCCGCCATCGTGCCGGGCCAGCGCATCCACGCCGCGGGCTATTGCCTGGGCGGCACGCTGTTGTCGATCGCGGCCGCCGCGATGGGCTGCCGGGGCGACGACCGGCTGGCCTCGGTGACCCTTCTGGCCGCGCAGACCGACTTTACCCAGCCGGGCGAACTGGCGCTGTTCATCGACCACAGCCAGATGCACTATCTGGCAAGCATGATGTGGGCGCGCGGCTACCTGTCGGCCGACCAGATGGCCGGGGCCTTCCAGTTGCTGCGCGCGAACGACCTTGTCTGGTCGCGCCGCATCCGCGAATACCTGATGGGTGAACGCGCGCCGATGACCGACCTGATGGCCTGGAACGCCGATTCCACCCGCATGCCCTATCGCATGCATGCCGAGTATCTGCAGAAACTTTACCTCGACAACGAACTGGCCGGCGGCCGGTTCATGGTCGAGGGGCGGCCGACCGTGCTGCAGAACATCCGCCTGCCGCTGTTCGTGGTGGGAACCGAGCGCGATCACGTCGCGCCGTGGCAATCCGTCTACCGGATCCATGACCTGAGCAGCGCCGAGATCACCTTTGTCCTGGCCAGCGGCGGCCACAACGCCGGCATCCTCAGCGAGCCGGGCCACCCCCGCCGGCGCTATCGCGTCGCCACCCGGCCGGCGGCCGGCACCTGCCGGGCCCCCGAGGAATGGGCCTCGCAGGCTGTGGTCAAAGAGGGTTCGTGGTGGGCAGAGTGGGCCGACTGGCTGGCCGCGCGGTCCGCGCCCGACCGCCTGCCGGCCCCGCCGGCACCGGGTGCCCCGGATCGCGGCTATCCCGCCCTTGGGGCCGCGCCGGGCACCTATGTCCGTCAGGCCTGATGGCCTTCGCCAGAACCCGCAAGCCCCCCAGGACGCCATGCCCGAACGCTCTCGTCTCCTGTCCGTCGCGGCCGTGGTCGCAATCGTCTTCGGGCTGGTCACCATCCTTGCGGGCGGCCGCGCCCTGATGGCGCCGCCGGCCGGCATGGTGCCCTTCGTGGTCTGGTTCAACACCCTGACCGGCCTGGCCTATGTCGCCGCCGGCTTCGGCCTCTGGCGCGGTGCGACCTGGGCGGCCTGGCTGGCGGCCGGGATCGCGCTGGCAACGGCGGCCGTGCTGCTGGCCTTCCTGTGGCATGTCGTCCGTGGCGGCGCCTGGATGGGCCGCACCCCGGCCGCGATGGGGCTGCGGATCGTGGTCTGGTCCGCGATCGCCGTGCTGGCCTTTCGTCGCCGCTGAACGGCCGGCCTACCGCTGCGGCCGGGCCAGCGTCTGGATGAAGCGCGAAAACAGCTCTCCCTGCGAACTGATGCGCAGCTTGGCATAGATGTTGCGGCGGTGGATGCGCACCGTGCCCGGCGAGATGCCCAGGATGCGCCCCACCGCCTCGGCGGAATGGCCCTTCAGCGTATGCTCCACGATCTCGCGTTCGCGCGCGGTCAGCAGGCCGTCGCCAAAGCCTTGGAACGACCGGTCCAGTTCGGTCTCAAGGACAGGGCCGCGCCGGCCCTGCGCCGCCAGGTCCAGCCGCGCGGGCAGGTCGGCCCAGTGCCGGCGGATGCTGGCCTCGACCACCGGGCGCAACTCTTCCAGCGATTTCATCTCGCGCAGCGAGAACGGCCGCTCGTCGCGCATCAGCGA